>DASRDL010000494.1:0-11215 GCA_035652635.1 Hyphomicrobiaceae bacterium
TTGGGGGATTGAATGCTGTATATGCCACGATCGGGGCGGCGCGGCCGCTTTTGCCGGGCGCTGGCGGCAGCCGCCGCGCTGGCCGTGGCAGTGTTTTGCACGCAAGGGGCGCAGGCCTTCGACGTCAAGAAGATCGAGTCCGGCGTCTACAAGATCTACACCGAACGCAAGAACGGCATGGGCACCGGCACCGGCTTCCTCGTCAACGGCCGGCGCATCCTGGTGACCAACTTCCACGTCGTCGTCGACGGCGAGAAGTTCTACGTCGGCTACCGCGACGGCCGCGACGGCAGGCTCGTCGAGGCGCGCGTCGTCGACCGCCGTTCCCACATCGATCTCGCCGTGCTCGAGACCTACGAGGACCTGCCCGGGCGGCCCCTGACGATCGGCGACTACGAGCCCGAGAAGCTCACCAACGTCGTCGCCATCGGCTTCCCCGGCGCAGCCGACGTCATGAAGCCCGGCGCCATCCACAACCGGACCGAGCTGTTCGCGGCCATGAAGGAGCCGAGCGGCCTCGATTCCACCATCACGCCGGGCATGGTGTCGCGCATCTACTCGGCCACCAACACCGCCCTCACCCAGACCCAGGTGCTGAACGCCCGCACGGTCCAGCACAACGCCCCCATCAACCCCGGCAACAGCGGCGGGCCGCTGGTGGACGAGTGCGGCGCCGTGGTCGGCGTCAACTCGTTCTCGCCCAAGGGAGCGCAGGGAGTGTTCTTCTCCATCCACTCCGCCGAGGTGATCCGCTTCCTGCGCGAGCTCAACATCGCCTACGCGTCCGTCGGCAAGACCTGCCTGATGGGCTCGCTCTCGGGCGGCAGCGGGCTGGTGCTGCCGATCATGATCGGCATGGCGGTGACGCTCGCCGTCGTCGCCGTGCTGTTCGCCTGGCGCGGCGGCGCCGCGGTCGGCGCTGTCGGCCAGTACGTGAGCCGCCGCTTCACCGGCATCCGCAAGCGCGAGGGTGACGACCCCGAACGGCGCCCGGCGAAGCGCGAGCTTCCCCGCCATGCCGCGCCGCCCGCCAACCTGGCGGCAACGGCGGCGGCCCTGGCGCTCCAGCCCAGCGCCGGCGGCAGCCCGTTCGCGCTCGAGGTCGGCAAGACTGTGGTCATCGGCCGCGGCCGGCAGTGCGGGATCATCCTCAACGACGACACCGTGTCGTCGAACCACGCGCGCCTGGAGCCCGACATCAAGGGCAACCAGGTGACGATCGCCGACCTCAACTCGTCGAACGGCACCTACCTCAACGGCAAGCGCATCACCAACGCGGTCGCCAACGTCGGCGACCTTCTGCGGTTCGGGAGCGCCGAGTTCAAGCTGACGGCCGGCACCCTGGTGGCGGGCAAGGCCGGCTACTCCGCGGCACCGGGCTGGATGTTGTCGGGCTTCGACACGCGCGGCCGCGCCCTGCAGTTCGAGCTGCGCCCGCAGGCCGAGAACGGCCGCGCCGTCGACGGCAAGACCTGGACCATCGGCCGCGACCGCAACCGCGCCCAGTTCGTCATCGACGACGACAGCGTCTCGGGCGCACACGCACAGATCACCTACGAGGCCCGGCAGGGGCTGACGCTGCGCGACCTCGGCTCCACCAACGGCACCAAGATCGACGGCGCGCCGCTCGGCAGCCGCGCCGTCTCGCTCAGCGATACGGGCCAGGAGATCACCTTCGGCGCCGCCAAGCTGCGCCTTTCCCGCCTGATCCGCTGACGGCAGTGCGGCGACACGGAGGGGCGGGGCCGGCCGGCTACTCCGTGCCGCCGGTGCGGTTGGAGCCGTCGGCGCAGAAGGTCATGCCCATCCGGCAGTAGCCGTAGTCGCCCTCGCAGCTCGACCTGGCGTTGGCCATGGCCTGCTCCACGGTGGGGCCGGAGGCGCCGCGCCAGTCGGCGGGGTTGCTCGGCACCTCGAACAGCGCCCAGCATTCCTTGCGTGACAGGATCGCCGTGACGCGGCATCCGCCGGCGCCGAGCCGCTGGGCGCACAGGTTCATGGCGCCGTTCTCGGCCTCGGCCTTGCTCGGTTCCTTGACGCGGGCGAACACGCCGCCGTTCTTCTCCACGATCGCGCCCCAGCAGGATTCGCTCGAGCCGCCGGTGCCGCACGGCACCGGCTCGGGCGGCCCACCCGCAATCAGGCGGGCCACCGCCTTGACGTAGGTGACGGGGTTGATGGCGCTGCCCGGCGCATAGCGGTCCGCGCCGATGCCGAGGCCGAGCAGCAGGAGGATGCCGCCGGCCGCAACCCCGGCGATGACGGTGCGCTGGTCGCGCTGCACGTCGCGGCTCAGCGCCGGCTTGGGGGCCGGCCCGTGGTTGGGGCTCGGCCGCGCCGGGGGCACGTAGCCCGCCGTGTCGCCCTCCAAGATCCGCGTACGGCTGTCGAGGACGCGCGTCTTGGCCATCGGCACGCGGCCGCTTCCCGCCAGCAGCTCCTTGCGCCACTGCGCGATGTTCTGCGGACGCTCGCGCGGGGGAAGCTTGAGCGCCCAGTCGACGGCGTGGAGGAAGGTCTCGCGATAGCGGCCGCGGCCGACCTCCGCGGCCGGCTTGAGCTCGTCGGCGAGCTGACGCGACGTCGCCTCGATCGGCCGGCTGCCGGCGAGTGCGCGGTAGAGCGTGGCCGAGAAGGCGTAGATGTCGGTCCATGCCCCGTAGCGGTCGGCGTTGGAGGTGTACTGCTCGGGGGCCGAGTAGCCGCTCTTGAACACCAGCGCCGAGACCAGCTGCGAATGCTGCTTGATCTCGAACCGGGAGGCGCCGAAGTCGAGCAGGATGGGCGCGCCGTCGGCGGCGCGGATCATGATGTTGTCGGGCGAGATGTCGAGGTGCCAGGTCTTGTTGGCGTGCACGAGCTCCAGCGCATTGAGGAGCGGCGCGGCGATGAGGTCGAGCTCCTCCTGGGTCGGCGGGCTGTCGAGGCCCTGCAGCCACTTCTCGAGCGTGCTGCCCTTGACGAAGTCGAGCAGCATGTAGGCCGAGTTGTTGGCCTCGAACACGCGCCGAACGCTGACGATGTTGGTGTGGTTGAACTGCGCCAGCAGCCGTGCCTCGTCGTAGAACTTCTTGAGGCCCCACAGGTAGTCGCTCTCGCTGTGCGGCTTGGCGGTGAAGCGGATGCCGGAGCCCTCGCGGATGACGAGGTCCTCGGGGAAGAACTCCTTGAGCGCGAAGTCCTTCTGCAGCGACTCGTCGTGTACCAGGTAGGTGATGCCGAAACCGCCGCGGCCCAGCACGCTGGTGATCACGTACTGGTCGATCTTGGTGCCCGGCGACAGCGTCGAGTGGTCCTGGTGGTTCATCGCTCGGATCCGAAGCCGTCCCTCTTCGTCATCGACTCGAAATGCGGCGCCATCGCGCCCTTGCCCCGCCACTGGCTGCAGCCCGATCGGCAAGGCAGTTCCGGCCGGAACTGCCTGGGCCTGCCGTCGGACGGTATGTACGCATCGGGGCCCGATGCTCGACGTTAACCGCGGGCCTCGGGTTGAACGAGCCCGGTGGCCAGAATAGAATGCCAACGTTTTCCTGTGAAACGGGAGATGTGCGGATGCGCGGAACCTGCCGCCGTTGGGTGGTGCCAGGCGCGATAGCCCTGTGGCTTTCGTGTCTCGCCTCCGGCGTCGGCCACGCGCAGGATGCCCGCCTCCTGGCCCAATGCGGCACGCCGCTGCTGGAGGCTCCCGCCGCGCCGCCCCCCGGCGGCTCGGACGACCCTGCTGTCAACGCCCCATCCGGGCCGTCGACGAAGGTGAGCTGCAACCTGTGGGCTACCGACGCGGTATCCTTCAAGGGGGTGCGTGCCACCGTCAAGGGCCGCTCCGAAGCGTTGCAGGTGCGATTCGAGCCGCGCAACCAGACGCTGTCGGCCCTGCTGCTGATCCAGATGATGGGGCCGAATCGCCGCTCCGTGTTGACACAAATGCTCGACACGGCCGTGAAGATCGCCGATGCGCGCACGAGCAAGCGCCGTTTCGCCGCCTACACGATCGCCAACGACCTCGCCCTGGTGGCCGATTTCAACGCCTCCAAGGCCGATTTCGACAAGCAGGTGCGGGGCGTGCGCGCGGCGAGCCTGCCGTCGCAACTCTACAAGGGGGCACTCGAGGCGATCTCCAAGCTGGCCAAGGAAACGTCCGAGCGGAAGGCGCTGGTGATCCTGGGCGACGGCAACTCCGACGACACCAGCTACGACTACGAGCAGGTGGTCAAGGCCGCCAAGAGCGCCGGCGTCACCATTCATGCCCTGGGTTTTTCCGCCGAGGTTGCGGAGCAGCCCTGGTTCCAGAACATCAGGCGCCTGGCGGAGGAGACCGGCGGCTTCAATCGCGAGGTCCGCGTCGCCAATACGCAGAAATACACCGTCGGCAACCAGTTCGCGGCCGAGGCGCTGGAGAACGGGGGCACGGCGGTGGTCAGCCTGCGGGAGCCTCCGGGGCCCCTGACGCTGGTATTTACCGTGGACTTCTCCGGCGGCCGCTCCGAGAAGCTCGAGTATGCCGTTACCGTGCCAACCCCACCTCCCGCCCCCGAGCCCGATGTGTCCGATACGCAGTCGGGTCCCGCCGGGCCGATTGCGTGGCACCAGAAGCTGGTCGCCTGGGCGCGCGAGAACAAGCTCGTGGCCCTGATCAGCGGCGTGGCCGTGGGTCTCGGCACGCTCGGGCTGGCACTGTTCGCGGTGAGCAGTCACGCCGCGCGCAAGGCGCGTCTGGCCGAGGAGCAGACCGGCGTCGTCTACGGATGGCTCGACATGCTGGACGGCAACGCCTCGGTCTACCCGCTGCAGACCACCAACGTGCGCATCGGCCGCCATCGCGACAACGACATCTGCCTGCTCAACGATTCCATTTCGCGCCGCCATGCCCTGTTGCACTATAATGCGGACAATCGGCGCTTCGTGATCACCGACCTCGGCGGCGGCAACGGCGTCATCGTCAACAAGGTGAAACAGAAGTCGCACGACCTGAATGATGGAGACCTCGTGGAACTCGGCGAAGTGAGGCTGCGCTTCCGCGCCAACACCGAGGCCCTCGGGTGAGGGCGGTACGTGCCGGCTCGCGGCAGCTGCAGGGGGGCCCCGTCGAGCCTGGACTCGAGGTTGAGAACAAGGCACCGCGAAAGGGGTTCTTGCCATGAGCATCGATCCGGGCAATGGTGACGATCATGCCGGTGAGGACGATCTGGAAGGGCGCAAGACGAGAGTTGTGCCGCGCTCGGACGTAATAGACCGGACGACGCACGGCGCTGGGCCGGCTCCACGACTGGCCACGGCCCAGAAGCCGGAGGTCACGAAGCCGGGAGTGGCCGAGGAGGCGCGAGTTGCCCAGGAGCCCAGCGAACCGGACCCGGCACCGGCACCAGCGGGGACAGTCATCGGCCGGACACGCCTCATCGGCGGTCATGGCCCGTCACTAGAAGGAGACGGCGGGCGGGGCGCTTCGCCGGCGATCAGGATGGGACAAGCCAAGACCGAGTACTTCCGTGGCGCGGGCGTAGAGCTCGATCCCGTCGCCGGCTGGGTGGTGGTGGTGAAGGGGCCGGGCCGCGGCAACTTCTGCCCGGTTTACGTCGGCATGAACTCGGTCGGGCGCGACCCCGGCCAGCGCATCAGCCTCAGTTTCGGCGACGAGTCGATCTCGCGCGAGGAGCACGCCTTCATCACCTACGACGAGGAGCAGCGCTGCTTCTACCTGCAGCACGGCGGCAAGTCGAACCTCGTGCGCCTCGGCAGCCATCCCGTCCTCAGCCCCACCGAGCTGCAAGCCAACGACATGATCCGCATCGGCCGCACGACGCTGCTGTTCATACCGTTCTGCGGGCCGGATTTTTCGTGGACTGACGAGGTCCAGGACGCATGAGCTTCCAGTTCGCGAGTGCCGCCCGCGCGACCACGGGTGCGCGCTCGGGGCAGGAGGACGCTTTCCGGGTATGGCCCGCCGAGGGCATCCTGCCGCAGAAGGCCGAAGGGGGCGGGCTGCTCGCCGTGCTTGCCGACGGCATGGGCGGGCACACCGGCGGTGCCATTGCCGGCCAGACCGCCTGCAAGACGTTCACCGAAGTCTTCGCCGCCGCCAACACGCCGTTCGAGGCACGCCTCAAGACCGCCCTGCAGGCCAGCAACGAGGCCCTGGCCAAGGGCGTGGAGCAGAACGCCTCCCTGCGAGGAATGGGCTGCACGCTGGTGGCCGCCTGGATCGACGACGCGGGCATCCGCTGGACCAGCGTCGGCGACTCGCTGCTGCTGCTCTACCGCATCCCCGACGTAATCCGCCTCAACGCCGACCATTCGCTCGGCTTCTTCCTCGACGAGCAGGCGCGTCAGAACCGCATCAGCCGCTCCGAGGCCCGGCGCAACCGCAACCGCAATGCCCTCCGGTCGGCGCTGACCGGCTCCAAGATCGACCTCATCGACCTGCGCGCCGAGCCGCTGGAGCTGCGCGCCGGCGACTGGGTGGTGCTCGCCAGCGACGGCATCTGCTCGCTGGCCGGCGACGAGATCGCCGATGTCATCTACCACTACCGCCAGTCCACCCCGGAGGAGATGGCGGACGGCCTCATCGCCGCCGTGACCCAGAAGGGCATCGTCGACCAGGACAACACCACCGTCGTCTGCGTGCGCATCGAGGACGCCAAGCAGTCCAACGACGACGTGACGACGCGCATCGTCATGCGGCCGAAGAAGTCCGAGGACGCGGATCTGCGCACGCGCCGCATCGGCGTGAGCCGCCCCGTGCGCGCCAAGAGCCGCAGCCGCAGGGCGGCCGGCTGGCTGGCCATGGCGGCGGCGGTGCTGATCTCGACGGCCGGGGCCATGGTGGCGGTGTCGATGCTGCGCTCCACCGGCACGACTGCGCCCGACACCGCATCGGCCCCGCCGCAGGAGAGGGCGACGGCCGTTCCCGCCAAGGCCACCGCCGATCCGGCGCCTGCGGCCACGCCCGCTCCGACGCCGTCCCCGCCGGCGGCGCGGCAGCCGGCGAGGCCGGAAACCACCGCGCCGCCCTCGACGGTGCAGCCGCCTGCGGAGAAAGCGACCGAGGGGCCGACGGAGAAATCGACGACGGAGAGTGAGGATACCACCGAGAGCCGGAAGGCCACCTCGAAGGCGTCCCCGGCGCCGCCGGCGGCGACGGCTCCAGCCCCGGCCCCTCCGGCTGCTGGCCGGGGAGAGGAGAGCCCGACCGGCGACATCGGCGGAGCCAAGGGCCCTTCGGCGGCGCCCGCTCCTCCTACCGGCCGGTCGCCGGCGGACAAGAAGACCCCGGCGAAGGAGGACGGGGCCGCTGCCCGCCCCGTTCCGCCGGCAAAGTCCGCTGCGACACCGGCTCCGGAAGCGATTACTCCGACTCCTGACGAGTCTGCCGGCAAGGAGGAGCCAGGTGCTCCACGCTCGGCAACCTCAAAGTCTTCCGCAACTCCCAAGTCCCCGACGACCGGCACCGAGGCCGGCAAGCCCGGATCCACGGACCCCGGTACGCCCACTGCACCCCGGTCCGGCGGCTCGTCCAAGGCTGCCGCCGATCGGGTCGTGAAACAGCGGCAGAAGCCTGCCGCCAAACCGGCACCCGAGAGCGCGCCGAAGGCCAAGCCGGCGCCGAGCCCACCGCCGCCACCGGATAGCGGCGGCGGTGGAGGCATCGCCCACCCCATCCTCTGAGGCAGGTCGGCGGCCGGTCACTGCCGTGTGCGGGGCGAAATCCGGAGTGTCGGTCGCACGGAGGGCCCGCCATTTGTCTGCGCGCCGCCCCACGATTATATCTGCGCGTATTGCGCGCGTTACGGGATACGGTCCATGAGCTCGCTTGCCGGCGGCCGCCCTGTCGCCCGCCTCGCCGCGATCGGCGCCTGCCTGCTCGCCCCGGGCATTGCATCGGCGGACGCGCCGGGCCGTTTGCCCCGGCCCGAGGCGCCGGCCGGCACGGCACGCGTCAGTCCGGCAGCGGATACCGGCGTCGACATCGTGCGCATGCCGCCGCCGCCGGCCGTGCGGCCGCCGGCTCCCACGCCGGCCGTGCAGAGACCGCCTGACGCTGGGCCGAAGCCTGCGCCCCCGTCGCGGACGCCCGAAGCTCCGCCGGCCGAGACGCGCGGGCGCATTGCCAAGCTGCCGGTCAAGATCGCAGCCCTGCCCTACGACGCCCAGAGGGGGACGCTCGGTGCGCGCACGGACGCCCTCGACCGGTCGCTCGCGGGCGCGCTCGGCCTCCTCGACGACAAGGGCGTCCTCGTCCTCGACGCCCAGCGGGGAGGTCCGGCCGCCCAGGCCGGCATGCGCTTCGGCGACATCATCGTCGGCCTCGACGGCAAGGCCATCGACGGCACCGACGACCTGCGCCGGCAGGTGGCGTCGCTGGCGCCCGGCAGCAGCGTCGTGCTCGATGTGTGGCGCGTGGAGACCGACGGCGGCGACTTCCTGCGCACGCTGCGGCGCCTGGCCGACGCCGGCAACGCCGAGGCCATGTTGCGCCTGGGCCGGCTCTATGCCGCCGGCATCGCCGTCCGGCGCGACGAGGTCGAGGCGGTCCGCTGGTTCCAGGCGGGATCGGCGGCCGGCAACCTCAGCGCCAGCACGTCGCTCGCCGCCGCCCTCCTGGAGGGACGCGGCACCACCAAGGACACGCAGGAGGGCATCCGTCTGCTGCAGATGGCGACCGCCCGGAACAACCTGGAGGCCATGTACCGCCTCGCCGTCCAGAAGGCCCAGGGCAAGGTCGTCGCCAAGGACATCAACGAGGCGCTGCGCCTGTTCAACCGGGCGGCCGACGCCGGCTTCACGCCGGCGATGCTCGACCTCGCCCACATGTACAACACCGGCGAAGGGGTAGCGATAGATCCGGCCAAGGCGGCTCAGTGGTACCGGAAGGCGGCCGACCTCGGCAACTCGATCGGCATGGTCAACCTGGGCTTCATGTACCAGCAGGGCCGGGGCGTGGAGCGCAACGACATCACCGCTGTCGGCCTCTACCGCAAGGCGGCGAGCGAGGGCAACTCGTCGGGCATCCACAATCTCGCCGCCGTGCTCGACGGCGGTCGCGGCGTGCCGCGCAAGGACCCCGAGCAGGCGGCCACCCTGATCATGCGCGCGCTCGAGATGGGCAACGAGTTCTCCCTGCAGCAGATGACGCGCAATCCGCGCGCCTGGAGCGTCGAGTTCCGCCGTGCCCTGCAGCGCCATCTGCACGAGGCCGGCGTCTACAACGGCAAGGTCGACGGCGAGCTGAGGCCCGAGTACACCGAGGCGATCAACACCTACTTCAAGCGCGAGCGCTGAGCGTTGCCGGCCCTTGCCAGGGAAGGGGCCGCGTCGCACCATGCCCCCGACGGGGGCTTGCCCGAAGCTCCCGAGACCGCGAGCCCGGGCGCCCGCCCGGTCCCCACGCGCGCACGGAGGGACACATGCGCTTCGAGGAATACCGGCGCCACGATGCCACCGCGCTCGGCCGCCTGATCGCCAAGGGCGAAGTCAGTGCCAGCGAGGTGCTGGAGGCCGCCATCGCGCGCACCGAGCAGGTGAACCCGGCAATCAACGCCGTGGTGCACAAGCAGTACGAGCGTGCCAGAGCCGCGGTGAAATCCAAGGCTCCCGCGGGGCCGCTCGGCGGCGTCCCCTACCTCCTCAAGGATCTGGGCTTCTTCGAGACGGGCGAGCCCGCCCGCTTCGGCAGCAGCCTGTTCAAGGACTTCGTCGCCGATCACGACTCGGCCTACGTGGCACGCTGCAAGAAGGCCGGCCTCGTCATTTTCGGCCGCAGCGCAACGCCCGAGTTCGGCCTCAACCCCACCACCGAGCCGCGCCTGCACGGGCCCTGCCGCAATCCCTGGAATCTCGAGCATTCCCCCGGCGGCTCCTCGGGAGGCGCGGCGGCCGCCGTCGCCGCCGGCATCCTGCCGGTGGCGCACGCCACCGACGGCGGCGGCTCCATCCGCATCCCGGCCGCCCAGTGCGGCCTGTTCGGCCTCAAGCCGTCGCGCGGGCGCATGTCTCTCGCCCCCGACGCGGGCGAAGGCTGGGGCGGCCTCTCGGTCGGGCACGTGGTCAGCCGCAGCGTGCGCGACTCGGCTCTCATGCTCGATGCGACCGCCGGCCCCGAGCCGGGCGATCCTTATGCCGCGCCGACGCCCGAGCGCCCGTTCGTCGAGGCGATCGGCCGGCCGCCGCGGAAGCTCAAGATCGCCTTCATGCTCGAAGATCACCGGGGCAAGAAGCTGCACCCGGAGTGCGCCAAGGCGGTCACGGCCGCGGCCAAGCTGTGCGCCGACCTCGGCCATGTGGTCGATGAGGCAAACCCCGGGCTCGACCTCGTGGCGCTGCGCCCGATGAATGCCGCCATCGCCGCCACCAACACGGCGCGTGCGCTCGGCCTGCGCTGGAAGGCACTGGGCCGCGCGCCGAACCCGGCCGACGTCGAGGCCGCGACCTGGGCCGTCTATCAGCGCGGGCTCACGGTGAGCGGTGTCGATTACGTCTCGGCCATCGCCGCCGCGCACGCGGCCGGCCGCAAGCTCGCCGCGTTCCTCGCCGACTGGGACGTGCTGCTCACGACGGTGCTGGCCGGCCCGCCGCCGAAGCTCGGCTACTTCGACCAGAACGGCGACGTTGCAACCTTCACAGAACGGGTCACCGAATACCTCGCGGTCACGCCGTTGCACAACGCCACCGGCACGCCGGCGATGAGCGTGCCGCTGCACTGGACCGCCGACGGCCTGCCCGTCGGCGTGCACTTCGCCGGCCGTTACGGCGAGGAGGCGACGCTTCTGCAGCTCGCCGCCCAGCTCGAGACGGCGCGGCCCTGGTTCGACCGACTGCCGTCGCTCTGAGGCGACCGAAACGAGCTGCCGTCCGCGCGAAGTCGTGATCGCGGGCACCTCACGCTGCGCCTCGCCTCTTCACGGCGGGGGCGGCAGAATGCGGGGGCGCCCCCCGGGCTGCGGCAGTCACCGATCGGTCATGCGGCGCCACTACGCTTGCTCGGTGCGCAGGTTCACGGCTTTGCGAGCACAAGCGCAGCGCGCCCCATGCGATTGCGCCGCCGCAATTCAGTGGTAGGCTAAGTCCTTCGTGAGTAACAAGGAGCGCAACAATGGCTATCCAGATCGTAATGGATCGCACAGGCGACACGCGGCATGAGTTCGACGTTGCCGACTCCAAAGCCGTGGCGCTCGCGGAAGAACGTTTCCGCCACCTGACGGGCAAGGGCTTCCTGGCGGTC
>DASRDL010000495.1:0-3226 GCA_035652635.1 Hyphomicrobiaceae bacterium
CCGCCGACGGACGCGCCGCCAGCCTGCGCGCGCCTCCAAGCCCTTGGCTCTCCGGGACAAACGAGCGGGAGGCGCGGGCACGCGGAGGGCGGGACCGGGCTCCCGAGGCGGCTTGTAGCAGGATGGGAGGGGAATTCAAGCGCAAGGGGCCGGATCCGGCGGAGCCGACCCGCGCCGATGATCGAGCGCGCGTGAGCGGGGGCCCGACGCCTCGCCGCGGCTTGGCAGCGACGTCGAGCCGAGGGGTCTGCCCCCCCGTTGGCGAGCCGAGGGGCTGCCCCGATCTACTTGTAGACCTCGCAGCAGGGGGCGCCGCCGCCGAAGGCGAAGCGCAGGCCGACCTTGAACTCGTGCGCGGTCAGGTCGTCCACGCGCAGGGGCGGGTTGCCGTTGAAGCCCGAGCTGTCCACGCGGCTCGAGCGCACGTCGCCCATGTCGATGTAGCGATAGCCGAGGTCCAAGGTGACCCGATGGGAGATCTGGTAGCCCACGCCGGCCATCAGCGACCAGGCGAGCGACCACTTGTCGGCGCCGTTCAGCGTATTGGACAGCGCGGGGTCGCCGGTGAACGTGACCGACCCGAGATCGTTGTGTGCCACGCCCACGCCGGCGCCGATGTAGGGGGTGAAGCCGCCGAACTGCATGAGGTCGTAGTAGGCATTGAACATCAGCGTCAGGGACTGGACGCTGGTGGCGAAAGCCGCTCCGGAGGGCGCCGCCAGGGTTCCTCTCACGTCACGGTCGCCGCGCCAATCCAGCATCAGCTCGCCGCGCAAACCGCGCGGGCCGGCACTGCACCCCAGTCCACCCCCCACCAGCCAGGCATCGTCCATGCTCGCAGACGCCGCCTCGGTGAGGAAAACGCTGGTGACGGGATCGGTCTGGGTGAACGTCACGTCCGGGTTGCGCGACCAGGAGTAGCCGACGTCGCCGCGGAAGTAGCAATGACCGGGGCTCGCCATCACGACGGGGACGTCCTTGACGGAGCCGCCGTAGAGGTCGGCGGCGAAGCCGGGGGCCGCCAAGCAGACAGCCGTGGCGAGCGCGGCCGTGGCCAGGCCGATGCGTGACATCCTCATGTACTTGATCCTTCGATGGAGTCGGGCCGAGGCCAGGCCCGCTGACCTCGAATTGCGGCTGGAGCTTGCCCGCGCGCGGTTAAATCGCCGTTAAGTGGCGCGCCGAACCGGGACGCCGTGACTTGCGGCACGCACCCCCCCTCATTAGGGTGTCCGCCGACATCGGCGCCTGCGCCGGCCCAGCCGCCGGCTGCGCGAGAACCGAGGAGATCGCCCTTGCCATTCGCCAACGGCGTCGCCGCCGCGGTCGGCCGCACGCCTCTCATCAAGCTGAAGCGCGCCTCCGAGGAGACCGGCTGCACCATTCTCGGCAAGGCCGAGTTCATGAACCCCGGCCAGTCGGTCAAGGACCGCGCCGCGCTCTACATCATTCAGGACGCGGTGAAGCGCGGGGAGCTGCGCCCCGGCGGCACCGTGGTGGAGGGCACGGCCGGCAACACCGGCATCGGCCTCACCGTGGTCGGCAACGCGCTGGGCTTCCGCTCGGTGATCGTCATCCCCGAGACGCAGAGCCAGGAGAAGAAGGACGCGCTGAGACTGCTCGGCGCCCACCTCGTCGAGGTGCCGGCGCTCCCCTACAAGAACCCCAACAACTACGTGCACTACTCGCGCCGCCTGGCCGAGGCGCTGGCCAAGACCGAGCCCAACGGCGCCATCTGGGCCAATCAGTGGGACAACACCGCCAACCGCCGCGCCCACATCGAGACGACGGCCGAGGAAATCTGGCGGGACACGGACGGCAAGGTGGACGGCTTCGTCTCCGCGGTCGGCTCGGGGGGAACGCTGGGCGGCGTCTCCGACGGCCTCAAGGCCAAGCGCAAGTCGATCAGGATTGCGCTCGCCGACGTGCCGGGCGCCGCACTCTACAGCTACTACACCACCGGCGAGCTCAAGGCCGAGGGCTCCTCCATCACCGAAGGCATCGGCCAGGGCCGCATCACCAAGAACATCGAGGGCGCAGCGGTGGATCACGCCTACCTGATCGAGGACAAGGAGACGGTGTCGATCTGCTTCCGGCTGCTCGCCGAGGAGGGGCTGTGCATGGGCGGCTCGACCGGGGTCAACGTCGCCGGCGCCATCAGGCTCGCCCGCGAGATGGGGCCGGGCCACACCATCGTCACCATGCTCTGCGACTACGGCACGCGCTACTCCTCCAAGCTCTTCAACCCGGCGTTCCTGAAATCGAAGGGCCTGCCCGTGCCGGGCTGGCTCGATACCGAGCGCCCGCCGCTGCCCAAGATGTTCGTCGATGCAGACAAGGCCTAGATGATGCCCAGACCATTCACGTCGACGCCATGCCCGCGCAGGCGGGCAACCCCGACGCCCGGCTGCGGGATCGTGGAAAGTTGCATGGCTCCCCGCCTGCGCAGGGACGACGAATGACCGAGCAGCTCTACCGCACCGATGCGTACATGCGCGACTGCACGGCGCGCGTGCTGACCGTCAACGAGCGCGGCGGCGTCGTGCTCGACCGCACGGTGTTCTACGCCGCGGCGGGCGGCCAGCCCGGGGACAAGGGCGTGCTGGAGCTCGCCGGCGGCGCCACCTGCCCCGTCGCCACCACCGTCTACGACGCCGACAAGACCACCATCGTGCACGTGCCCGCCGAAGGCGCGCAGCGTCCTTCGCCGGGCGAGCCGGTGCGCGCCGTCGTCGACTGGGGCTTCCGCTCGCCCCTGATGCGCATGCACACCACGCTGCACCTGCTGTGCTCGCTGGTGAAGTTCCCCGTCACGGGCGGCCAGGTCAACCCGGACGACAGCCGCCTCGACTTCGACATCGACGATCCGTCCGCCGTCGACAAGGAGAGGCTCACCGCCGAGCTCAATGCCCTCATCGCCGCCGATCATCCGGTGACGGAGCGCTGGATCACGGACGCCGAGCTCGAGGCCAATCCGGGCCTCGTGCGCACCATGTCGGTCAAGCCGCCCATGGGCACGGGCCGCGTGCGCCTCGTCGTCATCGGCGAGGGCGGCTCGGTCGACATGCAGCCCTGCGGCGGCACGCACGTGAGGCGCACCGGCGAGATCGGGCCGGTGGTCGTCACCAAGATCGAGAAGAAGGGCAAGCTCAACCGCCGCATCCGCGTCTCCTTCGCGTGATGCCGCAACGGGAGAGGCCTGCTGCCATGGCGATGCGCTGCCTCT
>DASRDL010000496.1:0-6729 GCA_035652635.1 Hyphomicrobiaceae bacterium
TCCCAGTTCTGGCCGAAGCTCTCGTAGTAGACGAGGGCGGAGTCGGTGGAGATGGCGAGCGGAGTGGCGCCGGGATCGGGGCGCAGGCGCAGGTCGGTGCGGAACACGTAGCCGTCGCCGGTGCGCTCGCTGAGCAGGCGCACCAGGTCGCGCGTGATGCGCACGAAGAAGGGCTGCGGCTCGAGGCCCGGACGCAACCGCATGCGGGCGAGATCGTAGAAGACGATGAGGTCGATGTCGGAGGAGTAGTTGAGCTCGAAGGCGCCGTACTTGCCCATGCCGAGCACGATGTAGCCGGAGGGCTCATTGCCGAGCCAGTCGCCGGCCCTGGCGGCCTGGCGGAACAGGAAGCGCACGGCGGCCTCGACGGCGGCGTCGGCGGCCTCCGACAGGCGGTGCGTGACGGTCATCACCGGCCACACGCCGCCGAGATCGCACAGGGCCGTCAGCAGGGCCACCTCGGTCTTGAACCGGCGCAGCGCGCGCATGGCCTCGGGCAGGGTGCCGGCGGCCGGGGTCGTCTCCGCCACGTGCCGGCAAAGGTCGGCGAAGCGTGCGTCGGGGGGAGCAGCGAGCGCGGCCAGGAGACTGGCCGGGTGGCGCTCGATCAGGCTCGCCAGGTAGGGCGAGGCACCGAAGATGCCCGCCAGGAGATCGCGCACCCGCGGCTCGACGAGGAGGGGGGCGAGCCTCCCCAGGTCCGGCTCGTCGGCCGAGTGCGCGTCGAGCTCGGCGAGCCCGCGATCGGCACGGGTGCGGTCGTGCACCAGCGGCGCGGCGGCGAGGAGGGCGTGGAGCGGTCGGTCGGTCAATCGGGCCTCGGGCTGAGCGAGACGGGACAATAGGCCCCGTGCCGCGATCATGCCACACGAGCTCGGGCGCTACCCTGCCGTCAGGCGCTGCGGCCCAGGAGCCACTGGGCGGCGGGATGCCAGAGCGTGTCGCGCACGTCGGGGCGGAAGAAGCCGAAGTGGCCTATGGCCTTGACGCCCGCCTCCTTGGGTGTGATGCGCCAGATCGAGCGGTCGGTGCTGCCGGTGAAGTGCTCCGCCATGTGGCCGACGGCCGCCTCCGTGCCCCAGGGATCGTCGGCGATCTGGGCGAAGCGCATCGGCGCCCGCAGCTCGCGGAAATTGCGCTTCTCGCGCAAGGTCTCGTCGTCGAACAGGAAGCCCGGCGTCATGCACCAGCGCATCCACTCCAGATACGCCGGGCCAGGCAGGTCCTCCCCGCCCATCAGCTGGCCGGGAAAATAGCCCTTGGCCCACACCACCAGCGGCCCGAGCGTGCCCATCAGCAGGCGCACGCGCCATTTCTCGGGTGCGGCCATGCGGCCCCAGTAGCCGCTCAAGGTGGCGATGTTGAGCTGGCGGGCGACGTGATGATTGTTGTGCGCGAGGCCGGTGGCGAAGCCGCCCATGCTGTGGCCGACCCAGTGGAGAGGGCGGGTCGGGTAGGTCTTGCGAGCCCAGGCGATCACACCCGGAACGTCGAGGATGCACCAGTCGCGCATGCGCACCTGCGAGCCCACCAGGGAGCCCGTGCGCGAGCCGCCGATGCCGCGGAAGTCGAAGGTGAGCACGGGGTGCCCCAGGCCGGCGAGGTAGGTGGCAAAGCGTGCGTAGTAGCTGCGCTTGACGCCGGTCGCCGGGCCGATGACGACGAGGGGCGCATCGGGCTCCGCCGGAACCGCCGGCTCGAACAGGGAGGCGGCAAGCGGGGTGCTGTCGGCGGCCGGAATGACGAGCTCCCGGGCCGTTTTCGCTGTCGAGGGGGCGAGATCGTCTGCATTTGCTGCCGCAGTGGCATGGGGAGCGGGAGCGCGCATCGCGGGACTCGGCTGAAGTTGACGTATGCGTCAAGATAGTGCATCCGGCCGCCGAGACAATGGCGCCGGATCGCCTGCGTGGATCGCAGGTGCTGCGCGACCGTGCCGCCTGGTCTAATCTGGGTTCGGGGTCGCGGCCCGGAGGTGACCATGATCAGGCATTCGGTCGACTGGCCCTGGATACTGACGAACCTCTGCCTCGGCTCGCTGCTGGCGCACTTCCTGCTCATTATCGGCGCAGGGCTGTTGTTTCCGGACTGGTCGGGCCCGGCCGGCGCCCTGGCAATCGGCCTCGTCTGCCTCGCCTTCGTGTTGTTCCTGGTCGTCGTCGGCCTCGACTACCGTGCGAGCTGGGGCCGCGCCCGCCGCCGAGCCCCCGACTGACCGCCGACGCTGCGCGCAATCTGGCCAAGGACGCGGCTTTCCCCTATAAGCCCCGCAAAGCCCCAAGGCAGTGGCCCGCATCGGCGGCGCGCGCCTGCACTCCCCCGTGTCCCAGCGGCACCGGGCGCGCGGGGCTTGGCCCCGCAGGAGATAGCCCATGGCACAGTCCTGGAAGCCCGACAGCTGGAGAGGCAAGCCGATCCGGCAGGTGCCCGAGTACCCCGATGCAGAGGCGCTGGCCGAGGTGGAGCGCAACCTGCGCAACTTCCCGCCGCTCGTCTTCATCAAGGAGGTGCGCGACCTCAAGGAGAAGCTCGCCGGCGTTGCCGCGGGCAAGGGCTTCCTGCTGCAGGGCGGTGACTGCGCCGAGAGCTTCAAGGAGCACAAAACCGACTACATCCGCGACTATTTTCAATTGTTCCTGCAGATGGCGCTGATCCTCACGTTCGGCGGCAACACGCAGGTGGTGAAGGTGGGGCGCGTGGCCGGCCAGTTCGCCAAACCGCGCTCCTCGCCCACCGAGAAGCAGGGGGGCAAGGAGCTGCCGAGCTACCGCGGCGACATCATCAACGGGCCCGAGTTCACGGCCGAGGCGCGCATTCCCGACCCGCGCCGGCAGCTGCAGGCCTACCGCCAGTCGGCCGCCACCTTGAACTTCCTGCGCGCGCTGCTCGACGGCGGCTTCGCTTCGCTCGAGAACGCGCACCGCTGGGAGTTGAAGTTCATGGAGGGCACCCCGGTCGAGGAGCGCTACGAGAAGCTCGCCAACGAGATCAAGCGCACGGTGGAGATCAACGCGCTGCTCGGCATGACGGCCGAGAAGAACCTGGAGATGCGCACCACCAGCTTCTACACCAGCCACGAGGCGCTGCTGCTCGCCTACGAGCAGGCGCTCACCCGCCGCGACGAAATGATGGGCTCGGGCGAGTACGTGGGCACCTCCGGCCACTTCCTGTGGATCGGCGACCGCACGCGTCAGCCGGACGGGGCGCACGTGGAGTTCTGCCGCGGCATCGTCAATCCGATCGGCGTCAAGTGCGGGCCGTCGCTGGAGGCCGACGAGCTGATGCGGCTCATCGACATCCTCAACCCCAGGGACGAGCCCGGCCGCCTCACCCTCATCTGCCGCTTCGGCGCCGACAAGGTCGAGAAGCACCTGCCCAAGCTCATCCGCACCGTGAAGAAGGCCGGCCGCACCGTGGTGTGGGAGTGCGATCCCATGCACGGCAACACCGTGACGGCCGCCAACGGCTACAAGACGCGGCCGTTCGATGCCATCGTGCAGGAGGTGCAGCGGTTCTTCGACATTCACCGCGCCGAGGGCACCTATCCGGGCGGCGTGCACATCGAGATGACGGGGCAGAACGTGACGGAGTGCACCGGCGGCGTCACCCGCATCTCGGAGGCCGATCTCGCCCGCCAGTACGACACCGGCTGCGACCCGCGCCTCAACGCCGGCCAGTCGCTGGAGCTGGCTTTTCTGCTGGCCGAGAGGCTGAAGCAGGACGCGGCCGCAGGTGCGCCCGCGTCACGCACGGCGGCGGAGTAGAGGGTACGGTCCCCTTCGACATCCCGGCGCCGGTCCGGAGCGCTGCGCGCGATCGAGAATAGGCCGGGCGCCACCGTGCCGTCGGCGTGTGGCGCCATCGTGCCGTTGGCGTATGGCGCCATCGTTGCCCACCAACGTCATCCCGGCGGAGGCCGGGACCCAGTACACCGTGCAGCGATGACGGGGTCGATATGTTGCGCGACCCGGGAAGGGCCGCGATCGGGGGCGTCGCGTGCCAACCGCATGCGCAGCGGGCGCCGACGCGTGCATGGGTCCCGGCCTGTTCCCTCGGGCGCCCGGGCGGGCGCCCTCGGCGCCGGGATGACGTTGCTTATGGCGCCATCGTTGCCCACCAACGTCATTCCGGCGAAGGCCGGAACCCAGTACACCGTGTAGCGATGATTGGGTCGATGTGTTGCGCGACCCGGGAGGGGCCGCGCTCAGGGGCGTTGTGAGCCGATCGCAAGCGAAGCGAACGCCGAGACGTGCATGGGTCCCGGCCTGTTCCCTCGGGCGCCCGGGCGGGCGCCCTCGGCGCCGGGATGACGTAGCTTATGGCGCAATCGTTTCCCGCCAACGTCATTCCGGCGAAGGCCGGAACCCAGTACACCGTGCAGCGGGCGTGCGGCATCGGGCGGGTGGGCCGCCGCAAGCCGACACGGCTACCTCGCGGCCGGTCCCGTCCCACGAGCACCCGATCAGGCGCTCGGGGCGCCGAGACCGAGGGAAGGGCAGCATGCGCCGGCCTCATCCCGCCCGCGTCGCGATCGCAGCCGCCGCAACGATCATGGCGCAGGCGACGGCGAGCGACCAGGTGGGCTCGGCCAACCGGAACAGCACCAACAGCGCGGTGGAGAGGATGAGGGCGGCGTAGCTCAGCACGCCGAGCAGCGGCACGTTGCCCTTCTTCATGCCCATGTCCCACAGCATGAAGGCGGCGCCGACCGGGCCGGCCCCCAGGGCAGCGAGCGCCAGCCATGACAGGAGATCGGGCGGCGGCACCCAGGTCTCGAACAGCGCCGTGCAGACAAAGGCCAGGCCCGAGGTGGCAAGGCACGGCAGCGCGACGCTCTCGCTCGGCAGCTCGGCCAGCAGGCGCGAGGCGACCGAGTAGCTCGACCACACCAGCGCACAGCCGAAGGCCAGAGCGAACCCCAGCGTCTCCGCAGCGCCTCCGCCGCCCTTGCCCAGCTTGTCCCAGGCCAGCAGCGTGCCGGCGGCGAGCCCCATGAGGGCGCCGAGGATGTGCCCGGCGCGCAGCCGGTGGCCGGGCAGCAGCGCCGAGAACAGCACGATGAAGAGGGCCCATAACGCGGTAATGAGGCTCGCCTCCGCCGGCGGTGCCAGCTTGAGGGCCGCAAAGTAGAGGGCGTGGTAGCCGAAGAAGCCGTAGAGGCCGAGAGCGAAGGAGGCAGGCGTGGGCCGCAACAGGCGAGCGCGCCCGCGCAGCACGGCCACGGCGGCGATGAGGGCGCCGCCGACGGCGAAGACGATGGCGGTGGTCTGGAACGGCGGGATCTGCGGGGTGGCGGCCGTCAGAGTGGCGAGCGTCGCCCACAGCAGGATGGCGCCCACCCCGAGCAGGGTTGCCGCTTTCGAGCTCTGCATTGCTCCCCCGATGCCGGCCGCGTTGCGCTTGCCGCCACCGCCGCCCTAATGTCGCCCCATGCCGAAGGCCATCACCGATACCCTGAAAATCGCGCTGGCGCAGCTCGACCCCGTGGTCGGCGACCTCGACGGCAATGCCGCCAGGCTCACGGGCGCGCGCGCCGAGGCCGCCGCGGCCGGGGCGGACCTCGTGGTCTTCCCCGAGCTCTTCATCACCGGCTATCCGCCCGAGGACCTGGTGCGCAAGCCGGCTTTCGCCGCCGCCGCCCGCGGCGTGGTCGAAAGAGCGGCGGCTGCCACGGCCGACGGCGGCCCGGGTGTCCTCGTCGGCACCGTCTGGGCCGAGGCGGGCAAGCTCCAGAACTCCGTGGCGCTGCTCGACGGCGGCCGCATCGAGACGGTGCGCCACAAGGTCGACCTGCCCAACTACGGGGTGTTCGACGAGAAGCGCGTGTTCGATCCCGGCCCGCTGCCCGGTCCGGTGAATTTTCGCGGCGTGCGCATCGGCGTGCCGATCTGCGAGGACATCTGGAAGGAGGAGGTGTGCGAGTGCCTGCAGGAGACGGGCGCGGAGATGCTCGTGGTGCCCAACGGCTCGCCCTTCGACTGGCCCAAGCCCGACCTGCGCATGAACGTGGCCGTGGCGCGCGTCACCGAGACGGGCCTACCGCTCCTCTACCTCAACCAGGTGGGCGGCCAGGACGAGCTGGTGTTCGACGGAGCCTCCTTCGTGCTCAACGCCGACCGCACCCTGGCCGTGCAGATGCCCGCCTGGCAGGAGACGGTGAGCGTCGTCACCATGCAGCGCACCGGTGCCGGCTGGCGCTGTGCACAAGGGACGCGCGCCGTGCTCGAGGAGAAGGAGGCCGCCGCCTACCACGCCTGCATGCTGGGCCTGCGCGACTACGTCGACAAGAATGGCTTCCCGAGCGTGGTGCTGGGCCTGTCCGGCGGCATCGACTCTGGGCTCGTCGCCGCGCTGGCGGTGGATGCGCTGGGGCCTCGGCGCGTGCACTGCGTGATGCTGCCCTACCGCTACACCTCCAACGAGAGCCTCGCCGACGCCGCCCAATGCGCCAAGGCGCTGGGCGTGCGCTACGATATCGTGCCGATCGCGCCGGCGGTGGAGGGTTTCACCGCCCAGCTCGAAAAGATGTTCGCCGGCCGTTCGCCCGACGTGACCGAGGAGAACATCCAGAGCCGGGTGCGCGGCACCACACTGATGGCCATCTCCAACAAGTTCGGCGGCATGGTGCTCACCACCGGCAACAAGAGCGAGATGTCGGTGGGCTACGCCACGCTCTACGGCGACATGAACGGCGGCTTCAACCCGATCAAGGACCTCTACAAGATGGAGGTC
>DASRDL010000497.1:0-11917 GCA_035652635.1 Hyphomicrobiaceae bacterium
CGGCCGGCACCATCAACCGCCTGGTCGAGGACAAGCTCAAGTCGTTTGCCGAGCGCGCCCGCAACTTCGCCAAGGACGGCGAGGGGCGCAACAATTCCGGGGATCGGGCATGATCGCGCACGTTGCCGAGACCGGTGAAAACCACGGACGCGTCGTCCTGCAGATGGGGTCGGCAAGGCCCAGCGCCGTCGCCCTCGAGGCGGCGGTACGCATAGCGCGTGCCTTCCAGTCCGAGATCGAGAGCATCTTCGTGGAGGACCGGCAGCTGTTCGACTGCGCAGGCTACGCCTTCGTGCGCGAGGTATCGCTCACCGGCCGCCAGAGCCGGGCGGTGTCCGCCGCCGAGATGACGCGCGATCTGCGGCTCGCGGCCCAGGCGGCGCGCCGTCAGCTGGAGGCGCTGGCGCGCCGCGCCGAGGTGCCGCTGCGCTCGCGGGTGGTACGCGACGAGCCGCTGCGTGCACTGTCGATCGCCTGCGCCGAGTCGGGGCCCTGGAACGTGGTGGCTCTCGCGGAACCTTTCGCCGGCAGCAACGCTCATCTCCTCAAGCAGCTGCTGCTCGAGATCTCGGGGGCGACCGGCCTCGTCGTGGTCGGGCCCAAGGCGCGGCGCGTGACCGGCCCGGCCGTGATCGCGGTCGAGGACGTCGAGCACATGCCGGGTCTGCTCAAGGCGGCCGAGCGGCTCGCCGCCGTCGACGGCGCCATGATCACGGCGCTGCTCGTGGCCGCCGACGAGGAGCGCCTCGCGCAGATGGAGGGCCAAGCCCGGCTGCTCGTGCGGGCGCGCGAGGACGTGCGCATCGAGACCGCGGCGGCGGCGCGCGGGGTTTCGGGCGTGGTCGCCGAGGCGCTGCGCCGGCTCCAGGGCGGCATCGTCATCTGCGAGTACGGCGGCCTCGTCGTGCCCGACGAAGGCGACCTCAAGCCGCTGGCCTCGGTGCTCGAATGCCCGCTGTTCCTGGTGCGATAGGCCGCCGGCATCACTCTCCTGCAGTGAGACCCCAGCCGTGATAAGCTGCGTGCGGCCAAGGAGGTTGAGCGGGTGCAGCGTATCGCCTGGCAGAGATGGCTCGAGATCAGGCGCCGGGTGAGCGAGGACCTGGAGCCGCTGCTCGTGCGCCTGTGGGCGCGGCGTGCGGAGCTGGGACTGGTGCTGGGACTCGTGGTCCTGTTCATGGCCGGCGGCGGGCTTTCACCGCGGGCCGCGCTGCTGGGCTTGGCGGTTGCCGGCATCTGGGCCGCGCTTTGGCCGCTGCACAACGAAACAGCCCGCGAGGTGGGCGTGAGCACATTCCCGCAGAGGGCGTCAGACAGCGACGAGCTCTGGCGCATGATCGTCGATGCCGTGCCGGAGCCGGCGCTGGCCCTCGATCATGCCGGCTACGTTCTGCACGGCAACCGCCTGGCCGAGGACCTGTTCGGCTCGCGCCGGCGCGGGGGCCACGTCGCCTCCATGAGCCGCGACCCCGAGCTGCTGGAGGCCGTGGACAGGGCACTGGCCTCCGGCCAGGCCTGCTCGGTGGAGCTGCACGAGCGCGTGCCGGTCGAACGGCGCCTGTTGGCGACCGTGGCGCCGCTCGACGAGGCCCCCCAGGCGCGCGCCCAGGGCCCGGCCCTGCTGCTCTCCTTCCGCGACCTGAGCGAGCAGGACCGTTTGACCCGGATGCGGGCCGATTTCGTCGCCAACGCCAGCCACGAGCTCAGGACCCCCCTCGCCTCGCTGCGCGGCTTCGTCGAGACCCTGCAGGGCGCGGCCCGGGACGATACGGCGGCGCGCGAGCGCTTCCTCAAGGTGATGGGCGAGCAGGCCGAGCGCATGACACGGCTCGTCGACGACCTCTTGTCCCTCTCGCGCGTGGAGATGCGCGAGCATCTGCCGCCCGCCGAGCGGGTCGACCTCAACGAGGCCGTCGCCCACGTCATCCAGTCCCTGCAGCCCATCGCCGGGCAGACGGGAACGACCATCGACTTTCAGGGTCTCGGTCAGCCTGCCGTTATTCGCGGCGACAGCGACGAGATCGTGCAGGTGTTCCAGAATCTGGTGCAGAACGCCATCAAGTACGGCAAGCCGGGCGGTCGCATCACCGTGCGCCTCGTGCGCGAGCCGGCGGGCGGGGGCCGGCCTGCGCGCTTCGTCGCCTCGGTCACCGACGACGGGCCTGGTATCGCACCGCAGCACCTGCCGCGCCTGACGGAGCGCTTCTACCGGGTGAGCGTGGTTGCGAGCCGCGAGAAGGGCGGCACCGGCCTCGGGCTCGCCATCGTCAAGCACATTCTCAACCGCCATCGTGGCCAGCTCGACATCACCTCGACGGTCGGCCGCGGCTCGACCTTCTCCGTCACCCTGCCGGCGCAGGATTGAGCACTGCGACCCGGCCGGTTGCACGAAATCAATGAATTCATTGACTTGATCTGTCATATTGGCGTAGCGGAACGGCGTTAGTTTAGGCCCGCCCGCAAGAGCCGACGATGGCAGAGGGGCGTCCCCTGGTCTTCGCAGCGATTGGCAGTCCCGGTTCGGTTGCCGCTCGGGGCACGAGGAGGCCGATCGTTCGTTGGCCGGCCTCCGACCCTGCGCCGCACCGGCCCTTACGGCAAAGGACCCGCACTCGGTCCCCCTGAGCGCGAGCGGAGGAGCCTTGCATGCACGAGCACATCGTCAAGTCGTTCGACCAGGAGCTGCAGCTGCTCGACAAGCGGATCGCGCAGATGGGCGGGCTCGCCGAGCGGCTGCTGGCGCAGGGGTTCAACGCTCTCGAGCGGCGCGATCCCAAGCTCGCCGAGGCGGCGGTGTCCAGCGACCGTTCGATCGATGTGCTCGAGCGTGAGCTGCAGGAGCAGACCATCCTGATGATCGCCAGGCGCCAGCCGGTGGCCAACGACCTGCGCCACATCCTGACGGTGCTGAAGATCGCCGGCGACCTGGAGCGCATCGGCGACCTCGCCAAGAACATCGCCAAGCGGGCGCTCGCCGTCTCCGGCGAGAACCATCCCAAGTCGCTGATGATCGGGCTCAGGCACATGACCGAGCTCGCCATGGGCCAGCTCAACGACGTGCTCGACGCTCTCGCCGAGCGCGACGCCGACAAGGCGCTGGCCGTGTGGCGGCACGACGAGCGCATCGATGCCATGTTCAACTCGCTCTTCCGCGAGCTCCTGACCTACATGATGGAGGATCCGCGCAACATCGGCCTGTGCACGCATCTCCTGTTCGGCGCCAAGAACATCGAGCGCATCGGCGACCACACCACCAACATCGCCGAGAACGTCTACTTCCTCGTGCACGGGCGGGCGCTCGCCGACGACCGGCCGAAAGGCGACGAGACCAGCTCGACGCTGATCCGCAAGGAATGACCGTGTCATGACGGCCGTGCCAGAGTCGGGTCCGCGTATCCTCGTGGTGGAGGACGATGCCGCAATAGCCGAGCTCGTCCGCTACAACCTCGAGGCCGAAGGCCTGCACGCGGCGATCGCTCCGACCGGCGAGGAGGCGGAGCTGATGGTGGCAGAGGACCGCTTCGACCTGATCGTGCTCGACTGGATGCTGCCGGGCGTCTCCGGCATAGAGCTGTGCCGCCGCCTGCGGCGGCGCGACGACCTGCGCGACGTGCCGATCCTGATGCTCACCGCCCGCGGCGAGGAGGGTGACCGCATCCGCGGCCTCACCACGGGCGCGGACGACTACGTGGTGAAGCCCTTTTCTGTGCTGGAGCTGGTGGCGCGGGTGAAGGCGCTGTTGCGGCGCGCGGCCCCCAACCGCATCGTCGACGTCCTGCGCGCCGGCGACATCGTCCTCAACCGCACGCAGCACCGCGTCACGCGCCGCGAGCGCGAGATCCGCTTGGGACCCACCGAGTTCCGCCTGCTCGCCTTCTTCATGGAGAACTCGGGGCGCGTGCTGTCGCGCCAGCAGCTGCTCGACGGCGTCTGGGGGCGGGATGCCTTCATCGACGGGCGCACCGTCGATGTGCACGTCGGCCGGCTGCGCAAGGCGCTCATCCGCGGCTCCGACACCGATCCGATCCGCACCGTGCGCGGCGCCGGCTACGCCTTCGAGGAGGTTTCCGAGGGCAGGGCGTAAAGATAGGATTGCTTCCTCCCCGCAATACACATGTTGTTCGGTTGTCCTGTGGCGAATATGCCACTTAGGAACTCCGCTAACGGTTCAAACCCCCGCCCGCGCTTGAGGCTGGCAGTCAGGCCGGGTAGTCTAGGCCTGTTCCCGATGGCGGGCAGCCCCGTAATTGCTGCCAACAAGTAAGTAGCTGTCGGGGGGACACGCGTATTTGCGCACCGTAGTGCGCCTAGTCTGCAAGAAGTACGCGTCGGGTCTCAAGTCCAGCGTCATCTCCAGTCTCGCGTTGATCGTCGGCCGATCTGGCTAATGGCGTTCGCTGGTGCTCGTCTGCGCCTCGAAGGTCTTTCCAGGTCTGTCCGGAGTAGGCCGGAATGCGCGCGATCGCGTGCCCATTCCGCCGTTGCACATCGGGAGAACCAGGGCATGGCCTGGAACGACGAGCGTGTCGAACTCTTGAAGAAGCTTTGGGCGGACGGCCTCAGCGCCAGCCAGATCGCCGGACGGCTCGGAGGGGTCACGCGCAATGCCGTCATCGGCAAGGTGCACCGCCTCGGTCTGTCCGGCCGCGCCACGACGTCGCGCATGAAGTCGCATCGGCCGCGCACGCGCACGCAGCAGGCCAAGCGGCTGATCAAGCCGCGCTTCACCACCATCGGCAACCCGGCGCTGCGTCAGCTCTACCTCGGCGACGCCGAGCCCTACACGCCACCGGCCGAGGAGCTGGTGATCCCTCAAGCCGAGCGCAAGTACATCCAGACGCTCACCGAGAGCTGCTGCCGCTGGCCGATCGGCGACCCGCAGCAGCCCGACTTCCACTTCTGCGGCAAGAAGAAGATCACGGGCCTTCCCTACTGCGATTTCCACGCCCGGCGCGCGTTCCAGCCGCCGCAGCCGCGGCGCCGCGACCGCGAGGTCTTCGCTCCCGGCGTGACCGGGGCACCGGCCCCGGCCCCGGCCGCAGCGGCCGAGCCGTCGGAGCCTGCAGCCGAGCCGCAGGAGAAGGCCGCGGTCTGAGACGAGACCGATTTTTTCAGGTTGTGCTTTGCCGACGAGGGCGTTGGCGAAGCGGCGGGGGAGAAGGCCGGGCGCCGCGGGGTGGCTCCCGGCCTTCTGCTTGCGGCCGGGCGAGCTTCCTCCTCCTGTCGAGAGCAGGCTGTCGAGAGCGGGCTTGCGGGCACCGGGGAGTCGGGATATAGCACCCGCTTTAATGACCAATCCGGTAGCCAAGGCTTCCTTCGTCCGCCGCCATCTCCTGACGTGCGAGAACCTGTCGGCCGGCGAGATCGGCGCCCTCCTGGACCTGGCCGACAAGGCCGCCGAGGGCAACCGCCAAGTCATCAAGAAGCGCGATGTGCTGCGGGGACGCACGCTCATCAACCTGTTCTTCGAGGCCTCGACGCGGACGCAGAGTTCCTTCGAGCTCGCCGGCAAGCGCCTGGGCGCCGACGTCATGAACATGAACGTATCGACCTCCTCGATGCAGAAGGGCGAGACGCTCATCGACACGGCCATGACGCTGAACGCGATGCGCCCCGACATCCTGGTGGTGCGGCATCATGCGGCCGGGGCGGTCGAGCTGCTGGCGCAGAAGGTCGACTGCAGCGTCGTCAACGCCGGTGACGGGGCCCACCAGCACCCCACCCAGGCGCTGCTCGACGCGCTGACCATCCGCCGCGCCAAGGGACGCATCGCCGGCCTCACGGTCGCCATCTGCGGGGACATCCTGCATTCGCGCGTGGCGCGCTCCAACATCAACGTGCTCAACACCATGGGGGCACGGGTGCGCATCGTCGCTCCCTCTACGCTCCTGCCGCCGCAGGCCGAGCGGCTGGGGGCCGAGGTCTTCACATGCATGGTGGCCGGGCTCGAGGGGGCCGACATCGTCATGATGCTGCGCCTGCAGCGCGAGCGCATGCAGGGCTCCTACGTGCCTTCCACGCGCGAGTATTTCCACTTCTTCGGCCTCGATCATGAGAAGCTCGCCCGCGCCAAGCCCGACGCGCTCATCATGCATCCGGGCCCGATGAACCGCGGCGTGGAGATCGCCTCGACCATTGCCGACCACTCGCGCAGCGTCATCCGCGACCAGGTCGAGATGGGCGTGGCGGTGCGGATGGCGGTGCTGGAGGCGATGGCCCGGCAGCTGCCCAACCATTGAAGGCTCAGGGCATGCGCAAGAACGGCTCGGCTGGCGCGCACAGAACGGCCTTCCTCAACGCGCGACTGATCGACCCTGCCTCGGGCAAGGACGAGCCCGGCGGCCTCCTGGTCGAGGACGGGCTGATCGCCGACCTGGGCCCGCACCTGCGCCGCAACGCGCCCGACAATTCCCAGGTCGTCGACTGCAAGGGCCACGTGCTCTGCCCCGGCCTCATCGACATGCAGGTGTTCACCGGCGAGCCGGGGATGGAGCACCGCGAAACCTTGAAGACGGCGAGCCACGCCGCGGCTGCCGGCGGCGTCACCACCATCGTCGTGATGCCCGATACGGAGCCCGTCATCGACCAGGTGGCGCTGGTCGATTTCATCCAGCGCCGCGCCCGCGACAACGCCGTCGTCAACGTGCACGCCATGGCGGCGATGACACGCGGCCTCAAGGGCCAGGAGATGACGGAGATCGGCCTGTTGAAGCGGGCTGGCGCCGTCGCCTTCACCAACGGCAAGTCGAGCGTCGCCAACACGCGCGTGATGCGCAACGTGCTGCTCTACGCCAAGGATCACGGCACGCTCGTTGCGCACCACACCGAGGACCCCTACCTCACGGAAGGCGCCGTCATGAATGCCGGGGAGGTGGCGACGAGGCTCGGCCTGCCGGGCGTGGACAAGGCGGCGGAGACGATCGTGCTCGAGCGCGACGTACGCCTGGTCGGCATCACCGGCGGGCGCTACCACGCCGCCACGCTCTCCTGCGCGGAGAGCCTCGCCGTGGTGCGGGCCGCCAAGGCGCGCGGGCTGCCGGTGACCTGCGGTGTCTCCATCAATCATCTCACGCTCAACGAGAACGACATCGGCTCCTACCGCACGTTCCTGCGGCTGAAACCGCCGCTGCGCTCGGAGGAGGATCGTGCCGCCATGGTGCAGGGGCTGAGCACCGGCGAGATCGACGTGGTGGTATCGAGCCACGACCCGCAGGACACCGATGTCAAGCGCCACCCCTTCGCCGAGGCGGCCGACGGCGCCATCGGCCTCGAGACGCTGTTGGCCGCGGCGCTCAGGCTCTACCACGGCGGCGAGATCGGGCTCGTGCCGCTGCTCAAGGCGATGACCATCAACCCGGCGCGGCTCCTGGGGCTGCCGTCGGGCCGGCTCGAGAAGGGTGCGCCCGCCGACCTGATCCTCGTCGACCTCGGCCAGCCCTGGGTGGTGGACCGGGCGTTGCTGCGCTCCCGTTCCAAGAATTCGCCCTTCGACGAGAGCAAAATGCAGGGCCGCGTGCTCACCACCATGGTTGCCGGCAACACAGTCTACCAATACGCTGCGGCCGACCGAGCCTGACCCGAGCCTTCTGCCGATGGGCCTCCTGTTCTCAGCCTATGCGCCCCTGGCGCTGCTTGCCGGCTACCTGCTGGGCTCGATCCCGTTCGGCCTGCTGCTGACTCGGGCCGCAGGCGTCGGCGACGTGCGCCGGATCGGCTCCGGCAACATAGGCGCCACCAACGTGCTGCGCACCGGCCACAAGGGGCTCGCCGCGGCGACGCTGCTCCTCGACGCCCTCAAGGGGACGCTGGCGGTGGTGCTGGTCTGGGAGGCGGCCAAGCGCTACGTGGCCTTCGACGCCTACCAGCTCTCCTACGTGGCGGCGCTCGGTGCCGTCCTCGGCCACCTGTTCCCGGTGTGGCTGCGCTTCAGCGGCGGCAAGGGCGTGGCCACCTACATCGGCACGCTTTTGGGCCTGCACTGGCCGGCGGCCATCGTCTTCTGCCTGGTGTGGGCCGCCACCGCCGTGACCTCGCGCTACTCCTCCCTGTCGGCACTGGTGGCCACGCTCGTGGTGGTGCTCTACTACCTCGTGCTCGGCCAGGCGGGACTGCTGTTCATTCTCGTCATTTCGATCCTCATCTTCGGCAAGCATCACGCCAACATCAGGCGCCTGCTGGCCGGCGAGGAGAGCAAGATTGGCGCCCGATCATCAGCCGGCTCGTCCGCCCGATCGTGAGGAACTGACGCGCCTCACGCCCGCCCCCTTGCCGCAGGCGCCGCTCGATGCCGCCCAGCGGCTGGCGTGCCTGCGGCTGATCCGCAGCGACAACGTCGGGCCCGTCACCTTCCGCGAGCTCATCAACCACTTCGGCGGCGCCGAGCCGGCCCTGGCGGCGCTGCCGGAGCTGTCGCGCCGCGGCGGCCGCCAATCGATACGCGTCTGCTCGGAGGCGCAGGCGGCGGCCGAGCTCGAGGCGGCGCACCGCATCGGCGCCAAGCCGCTCTTCACCATCGAGCCGGGCTACCCGCCGGCGCTGGCCGAAATCGAGGCACCGCCGCCCCTGCTCTACGTCAAGGGCGACACCTCCCTGCTCGCCCGCCCCATGGTCGCCATCGTCGGGGCGCGCAACGGCTCGGGCGCCGGCCAGAAGCTGGCCCGCTCGTTCGCCGCCGCCATCGGTCGGGCGGGCTATGTCATCGCCTCGGGGCTGGCGCGCGGCATCGATGCGGCGGCCCACGAGGCGGCGCTCGAGCTGGGCACGGTGGCGGTGCTGGCGGGCGGCCTCGACAACGTCTATCCGCCCGAGCACGCCCTTCTGCAGAGCCGGATCGGCGAGAAGGGCTGCCTCGTCAGCGAGAACCCGCCGGGCTTCGTGCCGCGCGCCCAGGATTTTCCACGCCGCAACCGCATCATCTCGGGCGTCGCGCTCGGCGTCGTGATCGTCGAGGCGGCGCGGCGGTCCGGCACGCTGATCACGGCGCGGGCGGCAGCCGACCAGGGGCGGCTGGTGTTCGCCGTGCCCGGCCATCCCCTCGACCCGCGCGCAGAGGGCACCAACAGGCTCATCAAGGACGGCGCCACCCTGGTCACGGAGCCCGGCGATGTCATCGACGCCTTGGCACCCATGCACAGGCCGCAACCGGCAATGCCGGTCGAGAAGGCGGCAGTCGAGCCGACCCCGCCGCAGCCTCGGCGCGACCGCGGCGACGTCCCCGCTCTTGCGGCCTCGGACCGTGCCAGGCTGATGGCGGCCCTGGGACCCGCCCCGGTCGATGTCGACGAACTGGTTCGGGCCACGGGCCTGCCGTCCCGGGCCGTGCAGATCGCGCTCATCGAGCTGGCGCTGGCCGGCCGCATCGAGCGCCACGGCCACCAGCTGGTGTCGCTCGTATCCGAGTAGAGCCGGCGCAGCGGCTCCATCAGTCGGCTCGGGCGCGGCGCAGCGCCTCCCGGTGGGCCCGCCCGATCAAGACCGCCAGGGGCTGGCAGTTCGCCTGCTGGGACATGATCCTCAGCTCCTCCAGCATGGCGGCGATGTAATCGAGGCGGTCCTTGGCCGTGGTCGCTCTCGGGGCCGGAATTGTGAGCCTGCTCGGGGACTTGGCTCGGTCGAGGCCGTTGGAATTCTCGCCACTCTGCCGGGTTGTCATACGCCGCGCCCCGCGCCAACAATGCATGCCCATCGCCTATCTACGCCTCCGCAATCTAACGAATTGTAATTTTTCCGCTAAATCTGCAACCGATATTGCCGGGCACGCGGCGGTCGGGCTGGAGTTTGACATGCCCCCGCTCTTCAACCATGTTCTCGCCGCCAAAAGCAGTCTTGCCACCAGTCGGGGGAGCGGCGGCTCTACCTTGGCGGTAGCAGCGGCCCCAAGAGCCTTCACGAATGAACGTGGTAATCGTCGAATCGGTCGCCAAGGCCAAGGCGATCAACAAGTATCTCGGCTCCAATTACCGGGTGCTGGCGTCCTATGGGCATGTCAGCGACCTGCCGTCGAAGGACGGCTCGGTGGAGCCCGACAACGACTTCCGGATGCACTGGGACGTCGACGGCCGCTCGGCCAAGGTCATGAAGGAGATTGCCCAGGCGGTCAAAGGTGCGGACAAGCTGATCCTCGCCACCGACCCCGACCGCGAGGGCGAGGCGATCTCCTGGCACATCCTGCGCATCCTGGAGGAGAAGAAAGCGCTCAGGAAGGGCACGCCCGTCGAGCGGGTCACGTTCAACGCCGTGACCAAGCAGTCCGTTCTCGATGCGTTCAAGTCGCCACGCCAGATCGATGCCCCCCTGGTCGAGGCCTACCTGGCCCGCCGGGCGCTCGACTACCTGGTGGGCTTCACCCTGTCGCCGGTGCTGTGGCGCAAGCTGCCGGGCGCGCGCTCCGCCGGCCGCGTGCAGTCGGTGGCGCTCAGGCTCGTGTGCGACCGCGAGGCCGAGATCGAGGCCTTCAGAAGCGAGGAATACTGGAGCATCGAGGCGCTGCTCGCGACCGCCAAGGGCGAGGAGTTCACCGCCCGGCTGACGGCGATAGCGGGCAAAAAGCTCGACAAGCTCGACATCAAGGATGCGGCCGGCGCCAACGCGATCAAGGCGGCAATCGAGGGCGGCGCCTTCGCCGTCACCGCTGTGGAGAAGAAGGCGGTCAGGCGCAACCCCTATGCCCCGTTCACGACCTCGACCTTGCAGCAGGAGGCCTCCCGCAAGCTCGGCTTCTCGGCCAAGCAGACCATGCAGGTGGCCCAGCGCCTCTACGAGGGCGTCGAGCTCGACGGCGAGGTGACCGGCCTCATCACCTACATGCGAACCGACGGCGTCACCATCATCCCCGAGGCGGTGTCGGCCATCCGCCAGCTGGTGGAGCGCGACTACTCCCGGCGCTACCTGCCCCCCTTCATCCGCGAGTACAAGGCCAAGGCAAAGAACGCTCAGGAAGCACACGAGGCCATCCGCCCCACCGACGTGCGCCGCAAGCCCGAGCAGGTGGCGCGCCACCTCGAGCGCGACCAGGCGAGGCTCTACGAGCTGATCTGGAAGCGCGCGGTGGCGAGCCAGATGGCGTCCGCCGAGCTCGAGCAGACCACGGCCGACATCGAGGTGCCGGGCCGCGACGGCAAGCGCTACGGGCTCAGGGCCACCGGCTCGGTGGTGATGTTCGACGGCTTCCTCAGGCTCTACGAGGAGGGCCGTGACGACCGGGTCCGCAACGGCACGGCGGAGGAGGCCGAGGACGAGGACAGCCGCCGCCTGCCGCCGCTCGCCCAGGGCGACACGCTCAAGGATCGCGGCATCGAGGCCAAGCAGCACTTCACCGAGCCGCCGCCCCGCTTCACCGAGGCCACCCTGGTCAAGCGCATGGAGGAATTGGGCATCGGCCGGCCCTCCACCTACGCCTCAACGCTCGCCGTGCTGCAGGAGCGCGACTACGTAAGGATCGACAAGAAGCGGCTGATCCCGGAGGACAAGGGCCGCCTCGTCACCGCATTCCTGGAGAGCTTCTTCAAGCGCTACGTGGAGTACGACTTCACCGCCGACCTCGAGGAGAAGCTCGACCTCATCTCGGACGGCAAGCTCGAATGGAAGGACGTGCTGCGCGACTTCTGGCGCGAGTTCATGGTGGCCGTCGGCGAGATCAAGGACCTGCGCGTCGGCGACGTGCTGGAGGCGCTGAACGAAATCCTGGGTCCCCACATCTTCCCGCCCAGGGCCGAGGGCGGCGATCCGCGCCTGTGCCCCAACTGCGGAGAGGGCCGCCTGAGCCTCAAGGTCAGCGGCAAGTACGGCGCCTTCATCGGCTGCTCGCGCTATCCCGACTGCCGCTATACGCGCCAGCTGTCCCAGCCGGAGGGCCCCGCCGAGGCGTCCACGCCCGACGGCAAGCTTCTGGGCTACGACCCGGACACCGGGCTTGCCG
>DASRDL010000498.1:0-7418 GCA_035652635.1 Hyphomicrobiaceae bacterium
CTGGCTGGAGAGCATCTTGTCGAAGCGGGCGCGCTCGACGTTGAGGATCTTGCCGCGGATCGGCAGCACGGCCTGGAACTCGCGGTTCCTCGCCTGCTTGGCCGAGCCGCCGGCGGAGTCGCCCTCGACGATGAACATCTCGGTGTTGGCGGGGTCGCGGTCCTGGCACTCGGCGAGCTTGCCCGGCAGCGAGTTGAGGTCGAGCGCGCCCTTGCGGCGGGTGAGCTCGCGCGCCTTGCGCGCCGCTTCGCGCGCGGCCGCCGCCTCCACCACCTTGGTGAGGATGACGCGCCCTTCCCTGGGGTGCTCCTCGAACCAGGCGGCAAGCTGGTCGCCGACCACGCTCTCCACCACCGGCTTGACCTCGGAGGAGACCAGCTTGTCCTTGGTCTGACTCGAGAACTTGGGGTCGGCCACCTTCACCGACAGCACCGCGGTGAGTCCCTCGCGCGCGTCCTCACCCGTCAGCGCCACCTTCTCCTTCTTGGAGATGCCGGACTCGTCGGCGTACTTGTTGATGACGCGGGTGAGCGCGGCGCGGAAACCGGCCAGATGCGTGCCGCCGTCGCGCTGGGGGATGTTGTTGGTGAAGCACAGCATCTGCTCGTGGTAACCGTCGTTCCACCACAGCGCCACTTCGACGCCGGTGCGGTCCTTGTCGGCGCGCAGCAGGATCGGCTGCTCGATCAGGCCCACCTTGGAGCGGTCGATGTAGCGCACGTACTCGGCCAGGCCGCCCTCGTAGCGCATCTCCTCGCACTTCTTGTCGGCGTGGCGCTCGTCCTTCAGCACCACGCGCACGCCGGAGTTGAGGAAGGCCAGCTCGCGCAGGCGGTGCTCCAGCGTGGCATAGTCGAACTCGGTGACATTGTGGAAGGTTTCGAGCGACGGCCAGAACGTCACCTCGGTGCCGCGCCTGGTCCCGGCATCGCCGATCACCTTGAGGGGGGCCTCGGTGACGCCGTTGCGAAAGCGCACGAAGTGCTCCTTGCCGTCGCGCCAGATCTTGAGCTCGAGCACGGTGGAGAGAGCGTTCACCACCGACACGCCGACGCCGTGCAGGCCGCCGGAGACCTTGTAGGGGTTCTCCTCGGCGCCGTCGCCGAACTTGCCGCCGGCGTGCAGCTGGGTCATCACCACCTCGGCGGCGGAAATGCCCTCCTGGGGGTGGATGCCCGTCGGGATGCCGCGGCCGTTGTCGCGCACCGTGCACGAACCATCCGGGTTCAGCGTGACGCTCACCTCGTCGGCAAAACCGGCCAGCGCCTCGTCGATGGCGTTGTCGACCACCTCGTAGACCATGTGATGCAGGCCGGAGCCGTCATCGGTGTCGCCGATGTACATGCCGGGACGCTTGCGCACCGCGTCGAGGCCCTTCAGCACCTTGATGGCCTCGGCGCCATATCGCTCGGAGCCATTGGCTTTCTTGGCGGGCTCAGCGCTCATTCTCGGGCCGTCCTTTTCGGGGGTTTTTCGCAGGCGCGAAGAATACACCAAAGCGTCACCCGACGCACGCAAAAAGGCGCCCCGGACCTCGCGAAAACGGCAATATTTGTCAGTGGGTTAGAGCGGGCGAACGGGACGCGGCGACGCGTCATCCGGGAGGGCTGAGACGACCCTCCTCGACACGCCGGAACTGGGCCCGGTCGCGCAGGGGAGAGAACGCGTCGGGATCGGTGCCCGACATCCACGCCTGACTGCCCAAAGCCACGATCTCGTCGAACAGCGCCGCCCGGCGCGCGGGATCGAGATGCGCGCTGATCTCGTCGAGCAGCAGCACCGGCACGACGCCGTCGCGGCGTGCGCCGACGAGGTCGGAATGGGCCAGCACGAGGCCGATCAGCAGCGCCTTCTGCTCGCCCGTCGAGCACACCTTGGCGGGAAGCTCCTTGGGCCCGTGGCCGACCGCCAGGTCGGAGCGGTGCGGTCCCTCGAGCGTCCGGCCGGCGGCCCGGTCGCGCTCGCGCTCGCGCTCGAGCGCGGTGAAGTATGCGTCCTCGACCTCGATGGCCGGCTTGTCGGCCAGCGCCGCCTCGAGCGTGCCGACAAGGGCGAGCTCGGCCCAGGGAAACAGCGCGCCCGCACCGGCGTCCCGGCGCGCCGAGATCGCCGCGGCGATCTCGGCCACGGCCAGGCTGCGCGCGGCTGCGATAGCCACGCCGGTATCGGCCATGATGCGCTCGAAGCCGGTGAAGCGGGCGCCGTCGCGCACGTCCTCGGCCAGCAGGCGGTTGCGCTGCTGCATGGCGCGCTCGAACTTGCCGAGCAGGGTGCGATACCCCGGATCGATGCAGGCGATCAGTCGGTCGAGGAAGCGGCGGCGGTCGGAGGCAGGACCGGTGAAGAGACCGTCCATGGCCGGCGTGAGCCACAGCACGTCCATGTGCTCGCCCAATGCTCCGGGGCCCGGCTGATTGACGCCGTCGATGCGCACGATGCGGCCCGGGCGGGCGCCCTCGCCTGCCTCCTCGTCGAGCCCGGTGCCGATGTCGAGCGGGCCGGCCGGCGTCCTGATACGGGCAGCCACCGCCCAGCGCCTCGAGCCGAGGCGGGCGAGCTCCGGGTAGGGAGCGCGGCGCAGGCCCTGGCCCGAGGCCAGCAGCGAGATGGCCTCGAGCAGGTTGGTCTTGCCCGACCCGTTGGCGCCCGTGAGCACGACCGGGGCCGGGCCGACCGTCAGCGACAGGCTCCGGTAGTTGCGAAAATCGGTGAGCTGCAGCCGCTCGACCCACACCCGCCGGCGGGCCCCGGCGGCAGACGCTGCGGCGTCACCGGCCGGCCCGCCGCGCTCCACCTCGGCAGGGACGCTGCCTGCCGCCATCAGACCCGCATCGGCATGAGGACGTAGAGGGCGCCCTCGTCGCTGTCATCCTTGACCATGGTGGGCGAGCCCGGATCGGCCAGCTGGAAGTGGGCGGTGTCGCTCTCCAGCTGGCTGGCGATGTCGAGCAGATAGCGCGCGTTGAAGCCGATCTCGAGCGGCGCCGAATCGTAGTCGACGGGCAGCTCCTCGGTGGCGCTGCCGCCCTCGGGGTTGTTGACCGAGAGCACGAGCTTGTCGCCGTTGATGTTGAGCTTCACGGCGCGGCCGCGCTCGCTGGCGATGGTGGACACCCGATCGACGGCGGCCACGAAGGCGGCGTTGGACACCTTGAGCTTCTTGTCGTTGGCCTTGGGAATGACGCGGCCGTAGTCGGGGAAGGTGCCGTCGATGAGCTTGGAGGTGAGGGTGATGGTGCCGATCTCGAACCGCACCTTGGCGGGCGAAACGCTCACGCTCACCTCCTGCTCGCTGTCCTCGATCAGGCGGTGCAGCTCGTGCACGGTCTTGCGCGGCAGGATGATGCCCGGCATCCCGGCGGCGCCCTTGGGCGCGGGCAGCTCGGCCTGGGCGAGGCGGTGGCCGTCGGTGGCGACCGCGCGCAGGGTCTGCTCCTTGCCGCGCATGGCGGCGTGCAGATAGATGCCGTTGAGGTAGTAGCGCGTCTCCTCCGTGGAGATGGCAAAGCGCGTCTTGTCGATCAGCCGCCGCAGGTCCTTGGCGGCGATCTCGAAGCTGTGCCCGAACTCGCCGGCGGCCAGGTCGGGGAAGTCCTCCGGGGCCAGCGTCTGCAGCGCGAACCTGGACTGGCCGGAGCGCAGCGTGAGCCGCTCCTTCTCCGCGTCGCGGCGCATCTCCACCTGGGCGCCGTCGGGAAGCTTGCGCACGATGTCGTGCAGCATGTGCGCCGGCACGGTGACGGCGCCGGGCTGGGCAACGTCGGCGGGGGCCGTGTCGGACACCTCGCGCTCGAGGTCGGTGGCCTTGAACTGCAGTGCGCGCTCGGTGGCCTTGAGCAGGACGTTGGAGAGTATGGGGATGGTCGTGCGCCGCTCCACCACGCTCGTCACATGACCAAGGGCGCGCAGTAGCTCGCCGCGTTCAATCACCAGCTGCATGACCCGTCCTCGCCGGTTGCTGCCTTGCGCGGCCGCCGGTCACCCGCGCCGCCCAAAAAACCTCCGCCAAATCAAGAAAGCCGCGGATCGGCCTCGCAGATTCGCATGCCCCGCAGGGTGGACCGCAACCGCGAGGTTGGCAAGGGCGGCGGACTGCCGTGGAAGGGGCGTGACGGCCTGCCAAGAGTGCAGGAGCGGCGCCGAAGCGCCGCTCCTCCCCCGCTCTGGCACCCGCCGCCTGATACCCTCGGCGGACGCGGTGCCTCTGCTCGCAGCCGACGCCCCGCTAGCCGCGGTTGAGCTGCCGCTTGAGGTCGTCGATCTCCTCCTTCAGCCGCGCGTTCTCGCCCACCTCCTTGTCGATCTTCCGGATCGCGTGCAGCACGGTGGTGTGATCGCGATCGCCGAAGCGCCGGCCGATCTCCGGCAGGGACCGGGAGGTGAGGTGCTTGGCCAGATACATGCCGATCTGCCGCGGACGCACAACGGAGCGGTGGCGCCGCTGCGAGAGGATGTCGTGCTTGGACACGGCGAAGTGCCGCGACACCACGCGCAGAATGTCCTCGATCTTGATGCGGCGCGGCTCGAGGCCCTGCACGAGATCGCGGATGATGGTCTCGGCGATGTCGAGCGTGACGGGCGCGCGCATCAGCTGCCAGGTGAGGTAGAGCCGATTGATGGCACCTTCGAGCTCCCGCCCGCTCTCGGTGAGCCGGTCGGCGAGCAGGGCCAGCACCTCCGCCGGAACCTCGAAGGAGGGATCGGCCGCACGCTTCTCCTGCGTGCGCTTCTCGAGCACCTTGAGCCTCAGCCCGGCGTCCATCGGGCCGATCTCGGTGACGAGGCCGCGCTGCAGCCGCGAACGCATGCGGTCATTGAGGCCGTCGAGCTGCGTCGGCGGCCTCGCCGAGGCCACCACCACCTGCCGGCCGCCGTCGAGCAGCTGGTTGATGATGTGCTCGAACTCCTGCTCGGTCTTCTCGCCGCGCATGAACTCCAGGTCGTCGATCAGCAGGATCTGCACCGAGCGGAACTTCTCCTTGAAGGCGCTCGTGTCCTGGCTCTTGATGGCATCGACGAACTGGTAGCGGAAGCGCTCGGCGGTCAGATAGAGCACGTTGGCCTTGGGCGAGCGCCGCTTCACCTCCCAGGCGATGGCGTGCTGCAGGTGGGTCTTGCCGAGGCCGACGCTGGCGTGGAGGTAGAGCGGGTTGAAGCTGCGCTCCTCGGCGAACGCGGTCTCCGCGACCTGGATCGCCGCCGCGTGGGCCATGCGGTTGGCCGTGCCGACCACGAAGCTGTCGAAGGTGTAGCGCGGATCGAGCGGCGAGCCCTCGAAGCCGTTGACGTGGGTCCACACCATGGCCGGTGCCGGGCCCGGCACCGCCACGCGGCGCGTCTCGGCGACGGGCGGCTCGGCCGGCGCCGGCGCCTTGCCGCTCTGCGGGGCTCCCGCACCCGCAGCCGCTCCGGCCGCGCGGCCGTTGGCAAGTCCGGGCTGGCGCAGCGCCACATCGACCCGCTCGACCCCCGTGAACTCCGCCGCACAGCAATCCAACAGATCGTCGGCGTAGTGCGACTGAATCCAGTTCTTGAGAAACTTTACGGGCACCGACGCGCGGACCACCCGCCCGTCGAAATGCTCGAATTCCATCGCCTGGAACCAGCTCGAGTAGATGTCCTCTCCGAGCCGCACGCGCAGCATGGCGCGCACCCGGTCACCTCTCGCATTGCACGCCTTGCCTGAAACCTCCTTGTCGCTGGCGACGTTGACGACGTCCGACGCTGCGCCCTGCACCTGTTCGGTGTGTTGCATGACGACCCCCGCACTTGACTTCTCATTTTGCCGCATTCACCGCGCGCGCTGGCGATCCCGTCCCGTCCGCCGTACATCCCGGAACGCGACCGCTGGCCCCGCACGCACTTCGACTTCCGACGCCGGGTGTTACCCCTGCGTCCAGGGAAGCCCCTTGGCTTTCCAGCCCCCGAGCTGCCCCCTGTGGCGGTTGGAATCGAGTGGCCCTTCGAACCCATCCGCTACGTTGCGGCAGCGCGTGTAACCGGCTGCCGCCATCGCCTGGGCCGCCTTCAAACTGCGTTGGCCCGAGCGACAAATGAACAACAACTCGCTGTCGCGGCCGGCACCGATGGGGCCGAGCGCTTCAACCACGCGGTCGACGAAGCTCGCATTTGGGCGATCGTCAGGGAAACCCTGCCATTCCACCAACACCGGCCGCTTGCCGATCGAGGACAAATCCGGCAGGCCGACATAGGCCCACTCGGCGATCGTCCTGACGTCGATCAGCACCGCGCTGGCATCACTCTTCAGCCGCGCCCACGCGTCTTCCACTGAGATGGCTACGATGTGGACCTCGCCCACGCCTCTCTCCACTTGCGACGCCGCAGTATTCATACGACCGCGAACACCTTATCTTCTGAACGGCGCAAGATAACGCACAGCTCACTCGCGCCCACGATAGGGAAATACGCCCCCAGTACTCAGCGTTGACCGGCAACAGACACAGATCCCAAGACAACGCACACTCGGAAATGCCCTCAGGATTTCTTAGCTGCCCGATGGCGAGTTCTTTCGTTGAATGCCTCGCCGCCCGTTGTCATAGAGCAGTACCGAGCCGGTGGCAACCGGCACGGACCAGCCCGCCTGTCGCGCAGTGATTTGCACAGGCGAGTGGACAACCACGGCGCGCCGGCCGAATCCTGGGGAGAAGATGTTGAGTCTATACAAGTATTTGCGCCGGCTGCACCCACGTCCGGCAAGGTCAAAATTGAAAGACGTTTTGGTAACTTTCCGTTTGGCGGGCGAGTCTCCAGCATCGACTTGCCCACCCCACGCCTGCGAAAGAAGGTTAACAACTCATTGGACTCGCAATGATTCAGCCGAGCCGAGGGTCATGGCGCCGACGACTCCAGCTTGCGGCATTTTCGTCACACACGGTCCCGTCGGCAGGGAGGTGTGAACGTGCCGGGCTGGCCGTCGTTCAACCGAGCGCGCGCACTCGGGCTGCCAGCCGGGACACCTTGCGCGAGGCAGTCTTCTTGTGAATTACGCCCTTCTGGGCGGTGCGCATGAGAATCGGCTCGGCGGCGCTGAGTGCGCTCGCGGCCGCGGCCTTGTCGCCGGCGGCGAGCGCCTCCTCCACCTTGCGCACGTAGGCCTTGAGCCGCGAGCGCCGCGACTTGTTGATCTCGGTGCGGCGAAGCATCTTGCGCGCGGCCTTCTTGGCCGATGACGTGTTGGCCATGCGATGGCTCCCAGGGATGAAAAGGGTTGACACGGACGCCGCGAGGTCCGGCGTCCGTTTCGGCGTACCTAATAGACCGCGGCAATTGCCAGGGTCAATGGACTGTCGGGCCGCTCGGGCGGCGGGCCCTCGCGGCCGTCCGCACGCGTCACTTGTGCTGGAAGGCCGGCTTGCGCTTCTCGATGAAGGCCGCCATGCCCTCCTTCTGGTCGGCGA
>DASRDL010000499.1:0-4414 GCA_035652635.1 Hyphomicrobiaceae bacterium
AGCGAGAGATGGATGGTGAAGGCCAGCACGCAGAGCCCGGAGTTGGTGCAGATGTTGGAGGTGGCCTTCTCGCGCCGGATGTGCTGCTCGCGCGTCGACAGCGTCAGCACGAAGCCGCGCCGCCCGTCCTTGTCTACGGTCTCGCCGGCGAGCCGCCCCGGCATCTGGCGCACGTACTTCTGCCGGGTGGCGAACAGCCCCACATACGGCCCGCCGAAGTTGAGGGCGTTGCCGATCGACTGGCCCTCGCCGACGACGATGTCGGCACCCATGGCGCCGGGCGGCTGCACAAGGCCGAGCGATACGACCTCGGTGAACACGGCTATCAGCAGGGCGCCGGCGGCGTGCGCCTTCTCGGCGAGCGCCGTGAGATCGTGCAGGTGGCCGTAGAAGTCGGGCGTCTGCACCACGACGCATGACACGGTACCGTCGATCTGCGAGCCCAGATCCTGCTTGCCCGCCGGCGCCGGCGGCAGAGCGACCACCTCGTGGCCGGCGAGCCGCGCCACCGTCTCGACGGTCTCGCGGTAGTGCGGGTGCAGGTTGCCGGCAAGCACCGCCTTGTGGCGCCTGGTGATGCGGTGCGCCATCAGCACCGCCTCCGAGGTTGCGGTCGAGCCGTCGTACATGGAGGCGTTCGCCACGTCCATGGCCGTGAGCATCGCCACCTGGGTCTGGAACTCGAACAGGTACTGCAGCGTGCCCTGGGCGATCTCGGGCTGGTAGGGCGTATAGGAGGTGAGGAACTCGGAGCGCTGGATGAGATGGTCGACGGTGGCTGGTACGTGATGCTTGTAGGCGCCGGCACCGACGAAGAACGGCACCGAGCCGGCCGGTGTGTTCTGCGCTGCCAGCCCGGCCAGCGTGCGCTCGACCTGCAATTCCCCCTGGGCCTTGGGCAGGTCGATGAGTTGTTCGAGGCGCTTGTCGACGGGAATGTCGGCGAACAGTCCGTCGATGTCGGCGACGCCGATCTTGGCCAGCATGGCGCGGCGGTCGGCATCGGTGAGCGGCAGGTAGCGCATGGGTCGAAGGTTCCGCTCAGGCTGCCGAGGCCGGCTCGACTACCACCTCGGCCCGTACCGAGTTGGCGATGTAGCATTCCTCGTGGGCGTGGTGGTGAAGCTCGCCGAGCTCGGCCGCGCTCGGCCGCTTGGCGCCCGAGAAGACGACACGCGGCCTCAGCGCCACCTTCGAGATGTAGAGCTTGCCGCGCTCGTTCTTGCTCATTTGGGCCACCGGCGCGTCATCGTAGGAGTCGACGACGAAGCCCTGCTTCTGCGCCAGATGGAGGAAGAACAGCATGTGGCAGCTGGACAACGCCGCCACCAGGGCCTCCTCGGGGTCGACCGCGTCGGCCCGCGACAACGGCAGGCGCACCGACGACGGCGCCGAGGAGGCCGGCACCGTGACGCCGCCGTCGAACGACCAGGTGTGGGCGCGGCTGTACTTGCCGTCGGTGAAGACGGCGCCGTCGCGCTTCCAGGACACGGTGGCTGTGTATTCGTGGGCCATGACCGTTCCTCCGTGCTCAGGATGATTCCTTCACGAACGCCTCGTAGGCGGCGCGGTCCATCAGCTTGTCGAGCTCGGCCGCATCGCTGACCTTGATCTTGAAGAACCAGGCCTTGCCTTCGGCATCCTCGTTGACGAGCGCTGGCTGGCCGGTGAGGTCGCCGTTGACCTCCACCACCTCGCCTCCGACCGGCGTGAACACGTCGCTCGCCGCCTTCACGCTCTCCACCACCGCCACCGCGTCACCCTGGGCGGCCTTGCGCCCGATCTCGGGAAGCTCGACGAACACCACGTCGCCCAGCTGCGTCTGCGCGTGGTTGGTGATGCCGACGGTGGCGATGCCGCCGTCGAGGCGGACCCATTCGTGGTCCTTGGTGAAGCGCTCGGTGGCCATGGCCTCTCCTCGTGTCAGACCTTTCGCGCGTAGCGGTGCGGGGTGAAGGGAAGGGCGACGACCCGGGCGGCGAGCGCCTTGCCGCGCACCGTCAGGCCGACGGCCGTGCCGGGCTTGGCGTAGGCCGCCTCGACGTAGCCCATGGCGACGGGCCCGTTGACGCTGGGGCCGAAGCCGCCGGAGGTGACGGTGCCGATGCGCCGGCCGTCGGCCGCCAGGATCTCGGTGCCCTCGCGGGCGGGGGCGCGGCCGTCGGGCTTGATGCCCACGCGGTAGCGCCCGGCGCCGCTTGCCAGCTCGCCCTGGATGCGTCGGGCGCCGGGGAAGCCGCCTGCATCGCGTCGCCGCTTTTGGATCGACCAGGCGAGGCCGGCCTCGACCGGGCTCGTCGTCTCGTCGATGTCGTGGCCGTAGAGGCACAAGCCCGCCTCCAGCCGCAGCGAGTCGCGGGCCCCGAGGCCGATCGGCTGCACGCCGTCCTGCGCCAGCAGCAGCCGCGCCAGGTCCGTGGCCCGATCGGACGCGACGGAAATCTCGAAGCCGTCCTCACCGGTGTAGCCCGAGCGCGAGACGTGGCAATCGAAGCCGTCGACGCGCGCCGAAGCCGCCGACATGAAGCCGAGCCGCGAGGCAGGCTCGCAGAGCTTGGCCATCACCGCGGCGGCGAGCGGCCCCTGCAGGGCGACGAGGGCGCGCTCGGGCGCCGGCACCAGCTTCACGGTTGCCGGCAGGCGGCCGGCGATGTGAGCGTAGTCGACCTCCTTGCGCGAGGCGTTGACCACCAGGTAGAGCCGGCCGTCCTCGTCCGTGCGCGTCACCATCAGGTCGTCGATGATGCCGCCGTCTTCGGTGAGGAGCTGGGAATAGCGCTGCTGGCCGGGCCTGAGGCCCGCCACGTCCGCCGGTATCAGAGCCTCGAGTGCGGCCGCCGTGGCGGCGTGGTCGGGCCCGATCAGGAACGCCTGGCCCATGTGCGAGACGTCGAACAGGCCCGCGGAGGCGCGCGTGTGCAGGTGCTCCTTGAGGATGCCCGGCGGATACTGCACCGGCATGGCGTAGCCGGCGAACGGCACCATCTTGGCACCGAGCGACACGTGCAGGTCGTAGAGCGGCGTGCGCTTCAGGGGCTCGTCGGATGCCGGGGCGGCGCTCATGCAGGGTCCCACGTGGCTCGCTCCCGCGCGGGTCTCGCGCGAGTTGAAGCCCCCTCTGTCACGGGACCTGAGAGATTTCGGCGGCCGCGCTGTCGCTGCGGGCCCGCCTTACCCCTTCGGTGAGCCGGCGCTGCCGCCGGCTGCTTTCCAGAGCGCCATCAAGCTGCGGTCCTTCTGCCTGAGAGGTTCCGGGGCGGTTGCTCCTTCGGCGCCGGTCAGCCTCTCGCGAGACGGGCCGGTCTCTTCCGCAGCTCTCGTATGGACAGGGCCACTGTCGCGCGGGCGTGAGGGGAAGTCAACGCGGGCCCGCACGCGGCGTGTTGAAAAGGGCGCACCACTGCCGCTTGCTCGGCCTCGCGCGGCCGATGCTATGCTCGGGCTTGCCGGCACGGCCTGAGCCGGCGGGAGGAAGCGAATGAAGATCGTTGCCGTGCATACGCACTACGTGCGCATCCCCTTCGACATGGGTGCCCCGAAGCAGGAGTTCGCCGGCCTGCGCTTTCCCACCATGGATCACCTGCTGGTCGGCGTGGAGACGGATGCCGGCATTACCGGCTGGGGCGAGGGCTTCGGCCATACCATCATCCCGGCCACCAAGGCCGCGCTCGAGAGCTACGTGGCGCCCTGGTTCATCGGCAAGGACCCGACCGACATCAATGCGCTGCATGCTCAGGCGGCGCAGGCCTTTCACATCTTCGGCCGCAACGGGCCGGTGGTCTACGCCCACTCCGCCATCGACATCGCCTTGTGGGACATCGCCGGCAAGCGCGCCGGCCTGCCGCTGTCGCACCTGCTGGGCGGCGGCCGGCGCACCGAGGTGCGCGCCTACGCGAGCCTCATGCGCTACGGCAATGCCAAGACGGTGGGCCGCATCGCCGGCGAAATGGTGAGCCGCGGCTTCCGCCACATCAAGTTGCACGAGCACAGCGTCGAGGCCGTGAAGGCGGCGCGCGAGGGGGCCGGGACCGACATAGCCCTCATGAACGACGTCAACTGCCCATGGAGCGTAGCCCGGGCCATGGAGATGGAGCGCGCCTACCGGCCGGCCAACCTCTACTGGCTCGAGGAGCCGGTGTTTCCGCCCGAGGACCATGCCGGCCTCGCCCGCGTGCGCAGGGCGGGGCAGACACGCATCGCTGCCGGCGAGAATGCCGCGGGCCTGCACGACTTCGTCGACCAGTTCCAGAAGGGCGCCATCGACATCGCCCAACCGAGCGTGACCAAGATCGGCGGCATCACCGAGATGCGCAAGATCGCCGCCGCCGCCGAGGCGCACTCGGTCGAGCTGGTGCCCCATTGCGCCTATTTCGGGCCGGGCAACCTCGCCTCCATCCACATCGTCGCCGCGCTC
>DASRDL010000500.1:0-6345 GCA_035652635.1 Hyphomicrobiaceae bacterium
TCACCGGGCCGCTCTTCAACCACAACGAGCTCGGGCCCCTCGACAACGACCTCATCCGCAACTTCGCCAAGACCGGCGATCCGATCGGCGAGCGCATCATCGTGCACGGCCGCGTGCTCGACGAGAACGGCCGGCCCGTGCCCAACACGCTGGTCGAGGTCTGGCAGGCCAACGCCGGCGGACGCTACCGGCACGCCAACGACACCTATCTGGCGCCGCTCGATCCCAACTTCGGCGGCTGCGGCCGCGCCCTCACCGACAAGGACGGCTACTACCACTTCCGCACCGTCAAGCCGGGCCCCTACCCGTTCCGCAACAACGTCAACAGCTGGCGGCCGGCACACATCCACTACTCCATCTTCGGCTCGGGCTTCGCGCAGAGGCTGATCACGCAGATGTACTTCGAGGGCGATCCGCTCATCCCCCACGACCCCATCGCCAACACCATCCCCGACAAGGAGGCCATCGAGCGGCTGATCGCGCCGCTCGACCTCAACGCCAGCGTGCCGCTCGACACGCTCGCCTACCGCTTCGACATCGTCCTGCGCGGGCGCCGGTCGACCCTGTTCGAGAACAAGCTGGAAGGGAACTGAGCCATGGTCCAGCAGCTCGCCTACCTCAAGGAGACGCCGTCGCAGACCGCCGGCCCCTACGTCCACATCGGCCTCATTCCGCACCAGGCCGGCTTCGAGATCTTCAGGAACAACTTCTCCAACGTGCTGGCCGGGCCCAATACGCGGGGCGAGCGCATTCTCATCGAGGGCCGCGTGCTCGACGGCACCGGCACGCCTGTGCGCGATGCGCTGATCGAGATCTGGCAGGCCAACAGCGAGGGACGCTACAACCACCCCGGCGACACCCAGAGCAAGAAGCTCGACGAGGACTTCCGCGGCTGGGGCCGGGCCGGCACCGACTTCAGGACCGGGCTCTACAGCTTCGAGACGGTGAAGCCGGGGCCGGTGCCGGGCCGCAGGGGCACCAAGCCGCAGGCGCCGCACGTCAGCTTCTGGATCGTGGCGCGCGGCATCAACATCGGCCTGTCCACACGCATGTATTTCGCCGACGAGGCGCCTCTCAACGCCGCCGACCCCGTGCTCAACCTGATCGAGCAGGAGGCGCGGCGGGCGACGCTGGTCGCGGAGCGCACTGTACGTCAGGGCAGGCCGGTGTATACCTTCGACATCGTCCTGCAGGGCGAAAGAGAGACGGTCTTCTTCGACGTCTGAAGCCCGGCGCCCACGCAGGTCGGCGCGGCGGAAGGAGGCCCGCATGGCCAGCACGATGACGGGAACGCGCGCTGCCTCGGCGATCGCCGGTGTCACGGTCGAGCAGGTTCCCTTCGACGCGCCGTGGAGCTGGCTGGCCTCCGGCTGGCGCGATATGTGGGCCGTGCCGCGCGTGAGCCTCGCCTACGGCGTGCTGTTCGCGCTGCTTTCCTTGGCGCTGACGCTCGGGCTCACGGTAGCGGGCCTGCAGTCGCTGGTGCTGGCGCTGGCGGGCGGCTTCCTGCTGATCGGGCCCATCGCGGCCGTCGGCCTCTACGAGGCGAGCCGCAGGATCGAGACCGGCCGCAGCGTCGAGCTCGGCGCCGTGGTGCGCGCAGGTCTCGACGCGCCGGGCCAGCTCGGATTCTTCGGGGCGATCCTGGCATTCGCCTTCTTCGTGTGGCTGCAGCTCGCCTTGCTCCTGTTCATGCTGTTCCTCGGCAGCAGCGGTCTGCCGCCGCCGAGCGAGTTCGTGCCGACCCTGCTCTTCACGCTGCGCGGCCTGGGCCTGCTGGTGACCGGCACGGCGGTGGGCTGCGTCCTCGCCTTCGCCGTGTTCTCCATCTCGGTCATCTCCGTGCCCCTGCTCATGACGCGCCGCGCCGACGCCGTGACCGCCATCGCCTCGAGCCTCGCCGCCGTGCTGCTCAATCCCAAGCCCATGGCCCTGTGGGCGGCGCTGATCGCCGGCTTCGTGGTGCTCGGCATCGCCACGCTCTACGTCGGACTGATCTTCGCCTTCCCGCTGATCGGCCATGCCACCTGGCACGCCTATCGCGACCTGGTGCGGGCGCCGGCACCGCTCTGAGCGGCTGCGCCACGGCGCCGATGACGCTCGCTGCGCGCTCGCCTACTATCCGGCGATCATGCGCTACATCGCTCTACCGTCCGTCGCTCTGGCGCTGCTCGGCTTCGGCGCCGGCGCTGTCGTCATCTACCGGTTGGCGGCGAGGGAGCCCACGCTCGCCTGTCGTGCGGATGCCGGCCCCTACACGCGCCTCGAGCTGCTGTTCGGCCTCGGCGGGCAGGGTGGCGGCGCAGTGAGCGAGGAGGATTGGCGGGCGTTCCTCGAGGCCGAGGTCACGCCGCGCTTTCCCGACGGCCTCACCGTGCTCGCCGGCTATGGCCAATGGCGCGGCCGATCCGGCGAGATCGCCAGGGAGCCCTCGCGCGTGCTGCTGATCTGGCACCGGCGCGGCGCCGACGCCGAGGCCGACATCGAGGCCATCCGCAACGCCTACAAGGCCAGGTTCGGGCAGGAGAGCGTCATGCGCGTGGACGGCACCTCCTGTGTGTCGTTCTGACCGCGCTGGCAGGCCGCCGAGATTGCATCGTCACCTGCCTGCGGCCGCCCCGCGCAGCGCCGGCATCACATGGGCTGCGAACAGCTCGAGCGAGGCGAGCGACTCGGCCGGCGCCATGTCGCCGAAGGCGAAGCGGCAGACGAGATAGTTGACCCCCGTCTCGGCGATCTGCCGGGCCAACGCCTCGCGCACGGTGGCGGGCGCCCCGGCTACGCCGAAGCCCGCGCGCTGCACCTCGTCGAAGTCGTCGGGGTAGAAGGCGTTGATCGGCCGGCTGCCGTGCTTGTTCCACAGCTTCATGAAGCTCGCGTGCCAGCGCTTGTGCGCGCGCCGGGCGATGGCCAGCGCCTCGGCATCGGTGTCGGCGACGACGATGGTGCGCGTCATGCCCATGAGAGGCAGTGGGTCCGCATGCCCGGCGCCGGCCCAGGCGCGGACGTAGCCGTCCGTGACCTGGCGCACCAGCGCCGGCGGACCGTTGCAGACGATGTTGACGCGGTTCGCCACCACCCACGGCAGCCCCTCGGGCCGCGCCAGGCCGTACCACAGCGGCGGGTGCGGACGCTGCACGGGGGAAAGCTCGATCGGCACGTCGGTGAACTTGAAGTGCTCGCCCGCGTGATTGAGCGGGCCGCCGGCCAGCGCCGCGAGGATCACCTGCAGCGCCTCGACGTAGATCGCCTGCGCCTTGGCCGGATCGACGCCGAAGTAGCCGACCTCGTAGGGCGACACGCCGCGCCCGACGCCCAGCTCGAGCCTGCCGCCGCTCATATGGTCGAGCATGCAGATCTCCTCCGCGACGCGCAGCGGGTGGTGCAGGGCCAGCGTGTAGACCAGCGGCCCGAAGCGCAGGCGCCGCGTGCGCTGTGCCACGGCGGCGAGGAACACGCTGGGCGACGGCGCCAGTCCCAGCGGCGTGGCGTGGTGCTCGGCAAGGTGATAAGTGCGCAAACCCAGCCGGTCGTAGGCCTCGATCAGTCTGAGGCGGTTCTCGTAGTGCTGCCCCAGCGGCACCGCGCCCAGATCGAGATGGTCGAAGACGCCGAACTGCATGCCCATCCCCCGTAACCGGCATCGAGCGACAATAAAATCACAGCCTGCCGGCGAGCGCACTCTCATAGAGCCGGCGGCATACCGCCTCGTCGAGCGGCACCGGGTTGCCGCCGGCGGTGGGGTCCTTCGGCGCCATCCGGCTCATGAGATCGAGCTTGGCGTCGTCGACACCGAGCCCCGCCAGCGTATGTGGAATGCCGATCTCGGCTCTGAGCGCCAGCACCCAGTCGAGGAAGGCATCGAAGCTCGGCGTCAGGCCGAGATAGGCAGCAGCGCGGGCGATGCGGTCGGCGATCGCCGGGCGGTTGAAGATCAGCACGTAGGGCATGAACACCGCGTTGGTGCGGCCGTGGTGGGTGTCGTAGAGCGCACCGACGGGATGGGACAGCGCATGGATGGCACCCAGCGCCTTCTGGAAGGCGGTGGCGCCCATGGCCGCGGCCGACATCATGTGGGCGCGCGCCTCGAGGTCGCCGGCGTTGCGATAGGCACGCGCCAGGTTCTCCTTCACCAGCCGCATGCCCTCCACGGCGATGCCGTCGGCCAGCGGATGATAGGCGAGCCCGCAGTAGGCCTCGAGGCAGTGCGCCAGCGCATCCATGCCGGTGCCGGCGGTGATGGCGGGCGGCATGCCGACCGTCAGCTCCGGATCGCAGATGGTGACCTTCGGCATCATCAGCGGGTGGAAGATCACCTTCTTGGTGTGCGTCGTCTCGTCGGTGATGACGCCGGCGCGTCCCACCTCCGAGCCGGTGCCGGCGGTGGTGGGCACGGCGACGACGGGCAGGATGCCGTTGGGATCGGCCCTGGTCCACCAGTCGCCGATGTCCTCGAAGTCCCACATCGGGCGCGACTGCCCGGCCATGAAGGCGATGACCTTGCCGGCATCGAGCGCCGAGCCGCCGCCCAGGGCGATGACGCCGTCGTGCCGCCCGGCCGCCAGAGCCGCAAGCCCGGCGGCGACGTTGCCGGCCACCGGGTTGGGCTTCACGTCGCAGAACAGGTCGGCGGCGAGCCCGTCCGCGGCCAGCACGCGCAGCGCGCGCTCCACCGGCGGCAGCTTGGCGAGCTGCGGGTCGGTGACGAGCAGCGGCCGCGCCATGCCGGCGGCCCTCGCCGCCGCGCCCAGCTCACGCAAGCGGCCGGCCCCGAAACGGACCGAGGTCGGATAGCTCCAGTTGCCGATCAGATTCATTGGCGCCCCCTCCTCGCTCGGGCCGGCACGACAGCGTGCCGGCTGTTGCCTCGCCGGCATAGGCTACTCTATTTTGCCTGCCCCTATGTTCTGCGGCGCGCAATCGGGTCACTGTGGGGGTGCAGGCGCCGTCGATTCCGGAAGATGGCTTCTCGAGGGAAAGGGCTAGGACAGATGCAGCGACGCACCTTCTTGCAGCTGGCGGCCGCCGCAGCCGCGGGTACGGCCCTGCCGTTCAGGGCCGGCGCCAGCGTCACCGTGCCCAAGCCCTACAGCTGGGACGCCTCCCCGCCGATGGACAATGCGGCGGCCTTCATCAAGTGGATGCAGGAGAACCGCGGCGAGGACCCGAGGTACCTGCGCGCACGCTTCGACCGCTTCCTCAACATGGTCGGCCACCAGGACCTGTGGGAGGCGCGCAACAAGCGCGCGTTCCTGATGACGCCGCGCGAGGAGTTCTGCCTGCCCCACGACAAGGGCGTCATCTACGACGTCAACTACCACTCGATCGGCTTCGGCGTGACCATCACGGGGCCGCGCGTGGTGGGGCGCATGACGAGCGCCATCGACGTCAAGATGGGCGAGAAGGTGCTCGAGATCGGCACCGGCTCCGGCTACCAGTCGGCCTACCTGTCCAACCTCACCGACAAGGTGTGGACCATCGAGATCATCAGGCCGCTGGCCGAGCGCACGCGCGGCCTCTACGACAAGCTGATCGAGCGCGGCTACACCGAGTACAAGGCCATCAACACCAGGCAGGCGGACGGCTACTACGGCTGGGAGGAGGCGGCGCCCTTCGACAAGGTGATCGTCACCTGCGGCATCGATCACATCCCCCCGCCGCTGCTGCAGCAGCTCAAGACCGGCGGCATCATGGTGATCCCGGTGGGGCCGCCGGGAGCGCAGCGCATTCTCAAGGTGGTCAAGGAGGAGGTGGGCGGCCAGATCGCGGTGAAGCGCTCCGACATCTACGGCGGCCGGCCGGTGCCGTTCGTGCCCTTCACCAAGCTCGAGGGCGACGCCATCAAGGGCACGCACAACCAGCGCTAGTGGCGGCGGCCGCCCCTGTCAGCCCCGCCGAAGCGCGGAGCGCGCAGAGCCGGGACCCCGGGGGCATCGTCGAACCCGGTGCCCCGGCTCCCGGATGTTGCGCTGGCGCGCGATTCCGGGACGAGAGCTCCGCGATCACCGATACTTGCGCAGCTCCAGGCGGCCGATCTGGTTGCGGTGCACCTCGTCGGGACCGTCGAAGATGCGCATGGCGCGGGCGTGCGCGTAGGCCTGGCCCAGGCCGAAATCCTCCGTGACGCCGGCGCCGCCATGCGCCTGGATCGCCCAGTCGAGCACGCGGCACAGCATGGCCGGCGCCGCCACCTTGATCATGGCAATCTCCATGGCCGCCGCCTTGTTGCCGACCTTGTCCATGCGGTCGGCCGCCTTGAGCACCAGCAGCCGCGCCTGGTCGATGGCCATGCGGGCTTCCGCGATGCGCTCCAGCGTCACCGTCTGCTCGGCCACCGGCTTGCCG
>DASRDL010000501.1:0-7783 GCA_035652635.1 Hyphomicrobiaceae bacterium
AACATCCAGCCCGGTGCCGCGGAGTAGCCGGCCTTGCCCGCCACCAGGGTGCCGGCCGTCAGCTTGAACTCGGCGCTGCCGAACCGCAGTAGGTCGCCGACGTTGGCGACCGCGTTGGTGATGCGCCTGCCGTTGAGGTAGGTGCCGTTCGACGAGTTGAGGTCGGCAATCGTCACCTGGTTGCCCTTGATGTCGGGCTCCAGGCGCGCGTGGTTCGACGACACGGTGTCGTCGCTGAGGATGATCCCGCACTGCCGGCCGCGGCCGACGACCACGGTCTTGCCGACCTCGAGCGCAAACGGGCTGCCGCCGGCGCTCGGCTGGAGCGCCAGGGCCGCCGCCGTTGCCGCCAGGTTGGCGGGTGGCGCGGCATGGCGGGGAAGCTCCCGCTTCGCCGGGCGCCGGTCGGGATCGTCGCCCTCGCGCTTGCGGATGCCGGTGAAGCGGCGGCTCACGTACTGGCCGACGGCGCCGACCGCGGCACCGCCGCGCCAGGCGAACAGCACGGCGACGACGGCAAGCGTCACCGCCATGCCGATCATGATCGGCAGCACCAGCCCGGTGCCGCCCGAGAGCGAGCCCATCAGGCAGGTCTTGCCGACGGACGCGTAGGCGATGTTGAGCTCGCGCAGGAAGCGGATCACCTCGGCGGAATGGATGGAGAAGAACACTCCCTGCGCTCCCTTGGGCGAGAACGAGTTGACGCCGACTACGGCCCCGCACTCGTCCACCAGCGGCCCGCCGCTGTTGCCGGGGTTGATGGGTGCATTGTGCTGGACCGTGCGGGCGTTCAGCACCTGGGTCTGGGTGAGGGCGGTGTTGGTGGCCGAGTAGATGCGCGACACCATTCCCGGCGTGATCGTGGAATCGAGGCCGCTCGGCTCCTTCATGGCCGCGAACAGTTCCGTGCGCGTATGGATGGCGCCGGGCTTCATGACGTCGGCCGCTCCAGGGAAGCCGATGGCGACGACGTTGGTCAGCTTCTCGGGCTCGTAGTCGCCGATCGTCAGTGGGCGCCCGGGCAGATCCTCGTAGGTCTCGAGCACGGCCAGATCGACGTGGGAGCGGCGGTCGACGACGCGCGCCTCCACCAGCTTGCCGTCGCGCCCGTCACGGTAGCCGACATAGAACTTCTCGCCGTCGACGACGACGTGGAAATTGGTCACCAGGATGCGCCGGCCGTTGACGAGGAAGCCGGTGCCGGTGCCCATGCCGTTCTTGCGCTCGGTGTAGATCTTGTAGACGCCGGACTCGATTTTCTTCACGTCGAAGGCTTCGGCGCCTCGCGCACAGAGGACTCCCGCCACCAGCGCGGCCGCTGCCACAAGCGCCCGGCAAAAGCGGCCGTGCCGCCCCGATCGTGGCATGTACAGCATTCAATCCCCCAAGGCCCTATGCGCGCACAGCCGTACAGGTCTTTGGCTCGAACGTGTCAGGGACCAAATCATACCAGCTGCCAGGGCATTTGACATCCATCCGGGCGGGTGTTGCCGACCGCCGGGGTAACCATCGGCGAGCGCTGCATGGCAAGCCGCCCGCCGTGGTGTCTACCGGCGGGGCACGCTACCGGCCAACTTCGCCTGCCGTCGGTACCCCGCGTTACACCCGATGGGGATTATCTCGATCCGCATGCCCACATTGAGCCTGCTCGTCGCCGCCGCCCTCTTTCTGCACACGGTCCCGTCGCCCGCGAGCGCGCAGTTCGGCCTGCCGGGCATGCCGCGCGTCGGCGACAGCAGGACCACCCACGTCGCCATCCTGTGCCACTCCGCCGGCGAGTGGAAACCGGTCGCCATCTAGCCGGCAGCGGTGGCCGAGGCGCGGACCGGCGCGCGCCTTCAGCCGGGGTGCGGCCGGCCCTCCCGGGTCTCCACACGCATGCCGTCGCGCACCTCGACGAGGCAGCCTCGCCGGTTGCCGAGACCGTCGGCGACGACGAGGCAATCGAAGCACACGTCCATGGCGCAATGGGGCTTGCGCTCCGCCCGGACAGTACGGCACCGATCGTGACCCATGGCCAGCATGACGGCGGCGACGCTGTCGCCCGGGCGGGCCGTTACGGGTGTGCCGTCGATGAAGACCGTCAGATGTCGGCTGCGTGCCTCGCGCAATTTCCTCAGCATGGGGCCTCCTGAACGGGGGCTCTCCTCGTCTGGCGGTGAGGGTTCCACTGCGCGGCGCGATTCGTCAATTCCGCTCCTGGCTGCCGGGTTGGCGGGCCTGCCGCGCATACGCGCCCGCTGCGCTGCCGCCGAACCAGAGACCCCTCTGCCCGATGCACACCATCTGACAGAGATCAATGTCGAATTACGCAGCACACACAATATCTCATTGTGCATGTCAAGCAGCCGCGAGGAGGCGGCGGCTATGCCTAAGGAGAATTCCGTGCGGTCCACTCAATTGCTCAACAGGTCTCTTTATCTGCAGGTTCGCGACGACCTCGCCCGGAGGATTGCTGCAGGGGAATGGAAGCCGAGGGCAGCTCTGCCCAACGAAGGCGACCTGTCCCGCGAATACGGCGTGAGCTCGGGAACGATGCGCAAAGCGCTCGACCTGCTGGAGCAGCAGCACCTGCTGTCGCGCCGGCAGGGGCGGGGAACATTCGTCAACGATCACTCCTCGGGCGATCTGGCATGCCGCTTCACCGCCATCCGCACGCCCGACGGCAAGCTCGTCGTCGGTGACATCGATTCGCCGTCGATCCAGCGCGACCCGGCCAATGATGCGGAGCGCGCCCGGCTCAACCTGGTGAAGGGCGATTACGTCTACAGAATCGGCCGGCTGCGCAAGGTCGACGGCAAGCCGTTGATGTGGGAGCGCGCGTCAGTGCCTGCCGAGCTGTTCCCGAACCTGGAGCAGGATGGGTTCGCACACAGCATCGTTGCCCTGGCACAGGAACATGGCGTGCTGCTCGGAACGGCAGAAGAGCGCATCTCGACGACCAAAGCCCCCGCGGACGTGGCGAAGGCGCTCGCCATCGACGTCGGCGCGCCCATCGCCGTATTGGACCGCATCGTCCGCTCCATAAGCGGGGACCCCGTCGAATGGCGCGTGGCCTGGTGCGAGCTGTCGGAAAACCACTACCTGGCGCAGATGGATTGACGGCCAGAGCGAGCGCCTGGGGCGGCGCCGGCCGGGGCATGCGTCAGATCCGCCAGCGCAGGAGCCGTGCCATCGACTCGGGCACGGCGAGCGCCTCGACGAGGAGGCCGGTATCGATCGCGACGGCGCACGCGCCCAGGATCGAGATCACCGTGCCGACGACCACCGTCACGCCGAACACCTCGTGCTCGGGGTTGAGCCACATGGCGAAGAAGAAGCGGAACACCAGAGAGAGCTGCAGCAGCGGCGCCACGACCAGGATGGGCGCAACGGAGAGGGCCGCATAGAGGAACCCCTGCGCCATGGCGACCAGCACGCCGGAGGACACGAACCAGCCGATGCTGTCGCGCTTCACGGACAGGACGTTGCGGCGCAGTGACGTCCACGACAGCACCATGACGGTGACGGCCGCGGTGGCAGCGCCATAGGCGATGAGCCCGCCCAGGATCGCGCCGGACGGTCCGGTGGACTGCAGCGCGGTGCGGGTCATGATCGGGCTCGTGCCGTAGGCGAGCGCGGCGAGCAGGGCGAACAGGACGCCCTCGGCGACGCGGGGCGAGAATGCGACCTGGGCGCCGGAGGCGGCGATCTGCTGGCGCTGCGTGATGAAGGCGCCCGACACCATGGCCACGCCGCCGACGACCTGCAGCACCGTGCAGGGCTCGCGAAGGACCGCCACCGCGAGGATGAGCGTCACCACGCTGTTGAGCTGCATCACCGGCGCCGTCAGATTGGTGCCGGCGCACTGGTTGGCGCGGAAGTTGGCGTAGCGCCCGACGACGAAGTGCAGCACGCCGACCGCCGCCATCCAGGCCGCGGCGACCGGGGGAAACTCGCCGATCCGGACGATCACGCCGGAAAGCGCGGCCACCACCACGAAGCACAGGACGCCGACCGGGTTGCTGAGCACCATGCCCTGGGCCGGCGTGCCGGTGACGACGCCGCGGCGGCCGACGGCGTTCGTCGCGGCGAAGCTTGCCGCCGACAGGATAGCCAGCATGGCGCCGAGCATTCTTGCCCCCACACCTGCACCGGGAGTTCCCGCCCTTCGATGCCGGCCACCATACGGGGCCGCGCCGCCCAGTCCAGCGCGGCACTCGCCCATTGCTGACAGGCGGTGACGAGAGCCGTCTTGGCGATCCGCCGGGCCGCAGGTACCAATGGTAAGCTGGTCGCGGGGTATCGGCGCGTGCCGGTTCCGGACCTTGCGCAGGAAGCGCCGGGGAGATGTCGAGATGTCAGCGCGCGGGCCCGCCTACAAGACCTCGCCGAGCAATCCCTCGCTGGGCGAGATCCAGACGAGACCCGAGCGCGTCAAGGACATGCCCTATGCCCCGGCCATCCGCGTCGAGGCGCCGGGCGACCTGCTCTTCATCTCGGGCGCTACGCCCTCGCCGCTCTACCACAAGCACCCCCACGAGCTTCACGAGCACAACCATCCGGTCGGCATCGCCGACCAGACGCGGCTCGCCATGGAGAACATCAAGACCATCCTCGACCATCAGGGGCTCGCCTGGACCGACGTGGTCAAGGTGACGAAGTACCTGACCGACATGCGCGACATGGACGGAATGGTGGCGGTGCTGGCGGAGTATTTCGGCAGCTGGACGCCGGCCAGCACGACGGTGTGCGTCAACCAGCTCTCGACCCCCGGCGCCCGCGTCGAGCTCGACATGATCGCCGTCTACCCCAAGCGGAAGTAGCCGCGGCAAAGGCGGATAAGAAACAGAGACCTTTCGGAGGAGGCCCCATGAAGATCGACGCCGTCGAGCTCACCCTGTTCGCCTGGGACGACATCCCGGCGACGCGGTACACGGCGGGCTCGCAGAACCAGTCGGGCAAGAGCAACCTCGCGCTCCTCAGCATCAAGACGGATGCCGGCATCGAGGGCAACGCCTTCCTGGGCTCCGCCACCAACCCGGCCGAGACCGACGCCGGCGCGCTGATCCGCTTCCTCAAGCCGGTGCTGATGGGCAAGGACCCGCTGGCGCGCGAGGAGCTGCATGCTGCCATGCGCGGCCGCCAGCGCAACATGGGCCTGCGCACGGTGGGCGCCTGCGACACGGCGCTGTGGGACATTGCCGCCAAGGCCGCGGGCTTGCCGCTCTACAAGCTGCTGGGCGGCGGACGCGACGCGATCCCCGCCTATGCCTCGAGCCAGGTGCTGGAGAGCCCGCAGGCCTATGCCGAGGAGGCGCAGCGGTTCAGGGCCGACGGCTGGAAGGCCTACAAGATCCACCCGCCCCACCCGGCCGGCGAGGACATCAAGGTGTGCGAGGCGGTGCGCAGGGCCGTCGGCGACGACTACACGCTGATGCTCGATTCCACCTGGAGCTACAGGTACGCCGATGCGCTCAACGTCGGCCGCGCCATCGAGGGCCTGGGCTACCTGTGGTACGAGGACCCGCTCAACGAGGAGGACATCTACTCCTACGTGAAGCTCAAGCAGCAGCTCTCCATCCCGATCATGGCCACCGAGTATCCGGCCGGCGACATCGGCACCTACGCGGTGTGGCTCACCGAGCGCGCCACCGACTACCTGCGCGGCGACATCCCCAACAAGGGCGGCCTCACCACCATGCTCAAGACCGCGCACCTGGCCGAGGCGTTCCACATGACCTACGAGGTGCACCACGGCGGCAACTCGGCCAACAACATGGCGCAGCTGCACCTCGCCTGCGCCATTCCCAACACCACCTACTTCGAGGTGCTGCTGCCGCATGGGGCGCACAAGTACGGCGTCGTCAACGACATCACCATCGGCAGGGACGGCCTCGCCCGCTGCCCGGACACGCCAGGCATCGGCGCCCAGTTCGACCTCGATCTGATCCGGCGCAAGAAGATCGCCGAGCTCGAGTGAGGCTGTCAGCGAGCCGGCTTGGGAGCTTCGGGCGTCAGGTTGAGGAACGGCACGGGCGCGCTGGCGTACATGTTGGTCGGCAGGTTGCCCGACCAGCGCTTGGCGAACTCGAGCTGGATCAGCGCATCGTTGGAGCGCAGCGCCTGGCCCTGCGCCTCGAGCGCCTTGGCCTCGGCGAGCCCGACGAGCTCCTTGCCCTTGGCCTGGGCCGTGGCGAGCAGAAGCTCGCCGTCGGCCTTGCCGCGCGCCTGCTCGCGCACGGCGTTGGCCTCGCCCTCGGCCTGGATCTTGAGGCGATGCGCGTTGACCTCGGCCTGGCGGCGTTCCTGCTCGGCCTGCTCCACCTTGGCCTTGGCAATTGCCGCGGCGTCGACGGCGCGGCGGTACTGCTCGGTGTAGCGGATGTCGTTGATCTGGAAATCGACGATCTGGATGCCGTAGAGCGTCATCGCCTCCTCGGCGAGGCTTTTCTGCACGGCCAGCGAGACGTCGCCGCGATGGGCGGCCACGGCGGTGATGTTGATCTTGCCCATCTCGCGCTTGAAGCGATCGATCATGAACGACTCCAGGTTCGCCCGGTAGTCGCGGTTGGTGGTGAACACGCGCCGCACCTCGTTCTCGGGGATGCGGAAGTTGAGCGTCACCAGCGCGTCGAGCTCCTGATTGTCGACGGTGTAGGTGTTGAGGTGATCCTTCTGCATGCGCTGGATGTTGATGGGGAACGTCTCGAGCCCGTTGACGAACGGGATGCGCAAGTGCAGGCCGGGACCGGCCACCGAGCTGAACTGCCCGAAGCGCGTCACCACCGTGCGCTCGTACTCGCCGACCGTGAAGAACGGCGACACGAGATAGAGCCCGACGGCGAGGAGGACGACGACGATGAGGCCCGCGGCACCGAAGAGGCCGCGCGGCAGCCTCCCGCCGGCGCCCGGCAGGCTGGGCACGGAAATCTGAGCCATCGGACCGCTCCTGACGTTGCGCGGGCAACCCGCAGGACCCGCTCGCAAGCTTCAGAAGTGATCATCCTCCATTGCGGTAAATTGTTGGTCACGCAGGAGGGCCGCGCCCCGCGGGACGCGGCCCTCGGCTTGCGGCGCCGAGCGCGGGCGCGTGTCACCACGCCGCCTTCCTGCGCATCTGCTCGGGCCACGTCTCGCCACCGCGGTTCCTGGCGTCGATGCATTTGCCGTTGCGCCAGTACATGTACTCTCCGCACCTGCCGGGCGCCGCAGCCTGAGCCTCGTCGGCTCCCGTAAGGGGGGTGGTGCTCAGGCCTGCGAGCGTGAGACCCGCCAGAGAAACCGCGTGCGTGACAGAGAGCTTCGGCATGTGCATGCGTTCAACTCCATCGAGCGATTGCTGTGCATCGTGGAAGTGATCGCACGCGGCGTTCGTTCGTCGGCGCTCGTTTCAAAAGGCTGTGAGCGCTCGGAGCGCGGCCGTCGCCGCGCGCGGGGTGCACGCGGCGCCCCACGGCCGCGCCGGCCCGGCCGAACAGGTGAGCCTATCGCTCCCTCACGCGTCGCCGAGGTCGTCGCCCCAGGCGAAGTGCGGACCGCACAGCGGCACGAAGCGCAGCGTCGTCTTGCCGATGCGGATCAGGTCGTAAGGGTTGAGCTCGGTGGGCGCGAGCACCGGCCGGCCACCGAGACGCACCAGGTTGGCCTTGCCGCCGTGCTGCAGGTAGAACTGCCGCTGCTCCTCGTCGTAGGCGATGTAGGCGTGCTCCTCGCGCGAGATGGAGTCGTCGCCGAAGCTCAGGCTGATGCGCTGGCCGGGATCGCGGCCGATCGAGTTCATGCCGACATAGACCGGCCGGAA
>DASRDL010000502.1:0-5243 GCA_035652635.1 Hyphomicrobiaceae bacterium
CACCTTCGAGATGCTGCGCTCGATCGACGCCGACGGCCTCGGCAAGGCCAAGAGCGTCACCCACGCCGCCTCCGCCGACGATGCCGTCCGCGAGGCGCTGTCGGCCGACGACACGGTGAGCCTGTTCGTGCAGTTCGCCGACCCCGACAGCGAGCGCTTCGCCATGGTGGGCAAGCTCGGCGGCCACGTTGTGCCGGTGATCGACCGCGCCATCCTGCGCCAGGAGATCGGCGGCAAGAAGATCTACTTCGCGCAGGAAACGCAGGTGGAGACCGCGCAATGGACCAAGGCGGGACGCAAGGTGGTGACGGCCTGCACGCCCCTCGTCGTCTTCACCGGCGCCCCCGACCGGGTGCAGGGCGAGCAGGCGCGGAAAGACCACGAGGACCTGATCCGCACGGTTGCGGCGCTGGGCTCGGGCTCGCTCCTGCCCGAGGAGTCGCTCTTCCAGCGCATGCTCAAGCGCACCAAGGAAATCTCGGCGAGCAGCGCGGAGAAGATCCTCGAGGCCACCGAGGAGGCGCGTGAGAAGGCCAAACCCTACACCGAGAAGGCTTTGGAGGCGGCGAAGGAGGCCGGCGAGCAGGCCAAGCAGGCGGCCGAGCGCGCCGGCGAGGCGGCCAAGCCCTACGTGGAGAAGGGCAAGGAGGCGGCGCAGAAGGCCTACGACGATGCCCTGAAGAAGGCCAAGGAGCTCATGGAGAAGTCACAGTCGGAGCCGCCGCGGAAGAACTAGGGGGCGCAATCCGACCTCACGGGATCGAATGGGCCCGAAGCGCCGGCATGCCGCCCCGCGGGCACCCGACGGTCAGCCGGCGCGCTGCCCCGGCGGCTTCAGGGGCAGGACGGCGGCGGGCTCCTCGCGCGGGTGCAGGGTGGCGAGCGGCGGCCAGACCTGGTTGCGGCCCTTGCGCTTGGCGGCGTAAAGGGCAGTGTCGGCTGCTGCAATCAGCTCCAGCGCCGACAGATCGGCGGTCGAGGACGAGCCCACGCCGAAGCTCGCCGTGACGATGCCCTCGAGCGCCGCGCCCTCGTTGGGGATGGCCGCGGCCTCGATCGCGCGGCGGGCGCGCTCGGCGATGCGGATGGCGCTCGGCAGATCGGCGCCCGGCAGCAGCAGAAGGAACTCCTCGCCGCCGAAGCGCACGGCAAGATCGCTCCGGCCGCGCATCTCGGCGGTGAGGATCGCTGCCACGCGCTTCAGGCACAGATCGCCGGCCGAGTGGCCGTAGCGGTCGTTCAGCGCCTTGAAGTGATCGACGTCGGCGAGCACCACCGACACGCACGCCTGTCCGCCGGGCGTCTCCCAAAGCTCCTCGAGGGTGGCGTCGAGCTGACGCCGGTTGGCGAGCCCCGTGAGCGCGTCGCGGCGGGAGGTGGCGTCGGCCTCGGCGTGGCGCAGGCGATCGCGCAGCGAGTACAGGTAGGCGCGCCGCAGATCGCGCTCCATCTGGTAGTTGGCGACGATCGTGATGTAGGCGCAGGTGAGCAGCTGGCCGAGGATGATGCCGGCTGCCGGCGTCGGCACGTGCCCGGCCGAGAATACCACCAGCGCGTGGCCGATCACGATGGCGGCCGTGACGGCGCAGGCATGATGGAAGGTCAGCCGATGCAGCGAGACGTTGGCATAGAGCAGGGTGGGGATGACGACGTACTGGTAGTGGTCGGCGTCGGAGCTGGTGGTGGTGGCGAAGCCGTAGTCGATCTGCGCCATGATCACGAGCGGAATGCTGGCCGCCAGCCCCTCGCGCACGCGGGCGCTCGGGCCCCTGGACACGACCCAGGCGCACAGCAGCATCCACGGCGTCACGAGGCCGAAGTGGAGGGCGGCGGCCCGCCACAGCGTGTCCGGCACCAGCAGCCAGTCGGCGATCAGGAAAACGTTGTAGATGACGACCGAAACCAGGATGCCGGTCCTCAGCCGCTGGCAGCGGCGAGGCGCCCAGTCGCTCTCGAACTGCCGTTCGATGGCCGCCGGAAAGGCGAGGGCCCGCCTGTTGCGCCGGGCCATGAACGCTTCCAGCCCCTCGAGCGAGATGGAGCTGCCCGGCATCGGGGTCGTCCGCCAACGGGAATGCTGCCGCCAGCATGCGCCCCACTGCTTTCGGATTTGCTTGCATGCCTGGTTAACTTTGCCTTTCGCGCGCCGGGTGCAGCGCGTGGCAGCCTGGCACTTGCCAGGGGGCATGGCTCAGGGTTAACCGTGGGCGCATGAGCGCCACTTCACGCCTTGCCGGCCGCCTCGCCCTCGTCACCGGAGCGACGCGGGGCATCGGGCGGGCTGTCGCCCTGGCCTTTGCGGCGGAAGGCGCGCACTTGATCCTCGTCGGCCGCACGTCCGGGGCGCTGGAGGAGGTCGACGACGAGATCCGCGCCAGAGGGGCCAGCGCCACCCTGCTCACCCTCGACCTCAAGGCGCACGACCGCATCGACGCGCTGGGCCCCACCATCTACCAGCGCTGGGGCAAGCTCGACGTGCTGGTCGGCAACGCCGGCGTGCTGGGACCGCTGTCACCCCTCGGTCACGTCACGGCCGATGCCTGGAACGAGGTGCTCGAGGTCAACCTCACCGCCAACTGGCGGCTGATCCGCACGCTCGATCCCCTGCTGCGGCGCTCCGAGGCCGGGCGGGCCATCTTCGTCTCGTCGGGGGCGGCCGTCGCGCCCCGCGCCTACTGGGGCCCCTACGCCGCTTCCAAGGCGGGACTGGAGGCTCTGGTGAGGGTGTACGCCGAGGAGGTCGCCAACACGCCGGTGCGGGTCAACATGGTCAACCCGGGACCGACGCGCACCGCCATGCGTGCCAAGGCCTTCCCGGGCGAGGACCCGATGTCGCTGAAGGCGCCCGAGCAGATCGCCGAGACCTTCGTCAAGCTGGCGGAGGCCGCCTGCACCGACAACGGCCGGCTCTACGACCTGCGCACGGGTACCGTGCGCTGAGGCGGCTCGGCCTCCCGGGCGGCGCGGTTGGCGCCCTCCTACCGCACGAGATCGAGCAGGTGGGCGGTAGCAGGCTCGGTGCGATACCGCGGCAGATGATCCCCGAGCAGGTAGAGAAGGCAGAGCGCGAGGCTCGCCCAGACCGCCGCCGTGAAGTAGAGCGACATCCAGGCGATCTCTTCCCTCCAGTGCGCGATGTCGTGCGTCACGACCCAGCGCGTGCACGCGTCACGCAGACCCTCGAGAGGGCCGAGGCCCTTGCCGCCATCGGCGAGCCCATACTGCCAGCGGGTCAGGTACATCGGCACGTCGACGGCGATGAGAAACAGGAGGTAGGCGGCGATGCCGGCGATGGTGACGATCAGGGTCAGGCGGACCAGGCCGCCGAACTCCGCCAGCAATCCGCAAAGGGCCACGCCGACCGCGAGGAAGGCAACCGCCCAAATCGAGTTCTCGATGGCGTTGGCCAGATAGTTGGTCGTCAGCACGCCATACCACGAGCAGCATTGCGCCACGGCGATCAGCGGCACCACGGCCCAGGCAACCGTCACGGCGGCGTCCGAGCCCGCCATCCCGCCCAGCAGGAGCAGGACGATCGCCCACTATCCGGCGAACGACACCTCCGCCACGGTCGCCACGGACCGGCCGATGACCACGCTCGACAGCCAGGTATCGAACAGGCAGATGCGTTGGACGTCCGCGCGCGGCAGGAACGACCGGAAGGCGCAGCCGAAGACGTAAGCCGCGCAGAGGAACAGCATGAGCTCGGTGTCGGCGCCGCCGCTCCGGCTGCCGGTCGCCGGCGCATGGAACTGGCCATAGAGCACGAACCAGAGCGCGATGTTCCCGCTGCTGACCGTGGCCAGCATGGCCCACCACCAGGCCACAGGATTCGACCGCGTCCGCCACAGCGATCGCATACGCCGCTCCGCGTTATGAAAGTGACGTTGAAGCGTCACAATAGTGTCACGAGCGGGCAGCGATCGCGAGGGGCAGTCAATTCACTCGAAGGTGAGGGCTACTCATCTGGGGCGGCGCGGCGGGCATCCCCCGTCGCCATCCTCACACCTCCACCACCATGCCGTCGTAGGCGGGCTCGATGTGGGGGGGCAGGTCGCGGCGCAGCGCGGCGTAGTCGAGCTCCACCGTCATGTGGGTGAGGATGGCGCGCTTGGCGCCCAGCCGCTCGATCCATTGAAGCGACTGGTTGACGCCGAAGTGGCTCGGGTGGGGCATGGGCCGCAGCGCGTCGACGATCCACAGGTCGAGGCCCTGCAGCAGCGGCACCGAGGCCTCCGGCAGTCCGCAGATGTCGGGCGAGTAGGCGACGCCGCCGAAGCGGAAGCCGAGCGAGGACATGTCGCCGTGCTCCTGCGGCACGGGCACCGCTTCGATGGCGCCCCCGGCGCCGTCGATGCGCAACGGCTGGGGCGGGCGGATGTCGCGCGCCTCCAGAATCGCCGGATAGAGCGAGCCCGCACCCTGCGTGAAACAGTAGTCGAAGCGGCTCTCGAGCGCGCGGCGGGTGTCGCGGTCGCAATAGACCGGGATGCGGCGCTTGGTGATGAAGAACATGCCGCGCAGGTCGTCGATGCCGTGGGTGTGGTCGGCGTGCGTATGGGTGTAGAGCACGGCATCGATGTGCTCGACGCGGGCATCGAGCAGCTGCTCGCGGATGTCGGGCGGCGTGTCGACGAGCACCGTGGTACGGCCGTTCTTGCCGAACCGCTCCACCAGCAGCGCGCAGCGGCGGCGGCGGTTGCGCGGCTCGGACGGGTCGCAGTTGCCCCAGATGTTGCCGATGCGCGGCACGCCGCCGGAGGAGCCGCAGCCCAAGATCGTGAAACGCATGCTCATGAGGCGAACGCCATCCGCGGTGTCTTGGCGTAGAGGCGGAAGAAGTTTTCCGTGGTGATGCGGGCGATCTCCGTGTGCGAAACGCCCTTCACGCGGGCGAGCTCGCGGGCGGTCTCCACCACGTAGGCCGGCTCGTTGCGCTTGCCGCGGTGCTTGCCCGGGGCGAGGTAGGGCGCATCGGTCTCCACCAGCAGCCGCTCGAGCGGCACGCCGGCTGCAATGGCGCGCAGCTCTTCCGACTTCTTGAAGGTGAGAATGCCGGAGAACGAGATCATGAGCCCCAGATCGATGGCCCGCCGGGCGAGGTCCGGCCCGCCGGTGAAACAGTGCAGCACCGCCTTGAAGGGCTTTCTCGCCATCGCCTCCTCGAGCACGGCGGCGGTATCCTCGTCGGCGTCGCGGGTGTGGATCACGAGCGGCAGCCCCGTCTCCTGGGCGGCGGCGAT
>DASRDL010000503.1:0-2940 GCA_035652635.1 Hyphomicrobiaceae bacterium
CCAGCCCCTGGCTGGCCTTCTGGCAAAATCTGAAGCAGGTGTACGACGCGTTCGAGGCGACGCGCACGGTGCCCGCCGTCAGCGCCTGCCGCGGCGCCTATCGCATCCGGCGCGAGGCGGATGTCCCGGAGAGCGAGGTCCACGAGGATTGCACCGTGCCGCCCGCCGCGTTTGCCGAGGCGAGGAAGGCCCAGGAGCTCGCCCGCCGCACGCAGCTGCCGCGCCACGCCCCCGCGCCGGCTCTCACGGCCGCCCGGCCCGTGGCGCGGCCCGCCCGCGCACCGGCAGCGCGCGTCGCGCTGGCGCGCGACAACGTTGCCGAGTGCGACCGCCTGTGGAGCCAGGCGACCGGCGTGAGCCAGGCGGAATGGAAAGCCATCTGCCGGCGGCTCGACTTCCAGCACGGGCGCCGGGCCCGCACGGCCCACCGCACGCCGTGACCCTCCGCGCATCGACTTGCGCATGCCGGGCCCTTCACAACCGGCTCCCGCCTCCGTATAAACCGGCAAGTATGCGCCGGGAACAAAGCGCCAACTTGCGGCCTGCACAGAGCATCCGGGCCGACGCGCAGAGCCGATACGCGTACCGACCGAACTACCTCTGGAATATCACTCGTCGGGGCATAGCTCAGCCTGGTAGAGCACCTGCTTTGGGAGCAGGGGGCCGGGGGTTCGAATCCCTCTGCCCCGACCAACTGCCGAGTGTCCGGCCCGGACACGGACGGCGGCGCTCGGCACACGGACCTTGCACCGGCACGGCGTCCGTTTACCTCTCACATTAAGCTTGCCCCGCACGCACCCTGTCGGTCCCGCCGGCGGCCTTTGTAAGGTCCGCGAAAAAAGCGCCTCGGAAGAGCCCGCGGCATGGGCAGCTCCAGAATCCCCGAGCTCGACGGATTGCGCGCGCTGGCGATGACCGCCGTCGTGGCGCAGCATTGCGGCCTGGCCCCATTCGGCTGGACCGGGGTCTGGCTGTTCTTCGTGATCTCCGGCTACGTCATATCCCGCAATTTCGTACAGCGTCGGTATCAGGCGGGGGGATGGGCCGATCAATACCGCGCCTTCATGCTGCGCCGCTTTTTCCGGATCGTGCCGGCGTATGTCCTCTACATCGCGGTTGCCGCCCTGGCGGTCGCTGCAGTCGGCAATCGCGCGCCGCTGGGCGAGGTGCCGTTTCTTCTCACGTTCTCCTACAACTGGCACATGATTTTCGACTTCTGGTCGCTCCATGCCGGCTGGGCCGGCTTCGGCCACCTGTGGACGCTGAGCATCGAGGAGCAATTCTACCTCGTCTATCCCCTGCTCTTCCTGCTGCTCTCCGGCAACGCCCATCTTGCGACGCTGTGCGCCCTGGTGGCGCTGGGGCCGCTCGTGCGCCTCGTGTACGCGACGGGCCTGGCGAGCGCCTCGATCGACGGCGCATGGGTCGGGTTTGCGGTCTATGCTTCGTCTTTCGCCCAATTCGACGCCTTCCTCCTCGGTGCGCTCATCGCCCATTGCGAGGACGCTCTCCGCAAGCGAGCCTGGGTCGCCCATTGCCTGGCCGGGGCCGCCCTGCTGGCAGCCGCCGCATACGTGGCGTGGTGCGTGCACCTGAACCGGTCGGGCGGCGCCACCGGGCTCGATCTCGTCCGCAACATCTTCTCCGGCGTGCTCTTCGGCGGCGGCAGGGAGGTCTTCGTCTACTCGGCAATCGATCTGCTCGCGGCTGCTGCCGTGGTGTATGCGATCCTGCAGAAACCGATCTTTCGCCCGCTGACGCACCCCGCCATCGTCCTGGTGGGCCGTGTGTCCTACGGCGGCTATCTCTATCACGCGCTCGTTCTCTGGACGGTTGCAGGCCTCGTCGGGCCGCTGTCGGCGGCACCGGTCTTGCTGCGACTGATCTTGTTCGCGCTCGTGTGGGCCATCACGGTCGGATTGGCCTATGCGTCATTCCGCTGGTACGAGACGCCGATCATCAGGTGGTCGAGGACGCCGCGCGGCGAAGGTGCGGACGCGGTCGCATTCCCGCGCCCACAGACCGCGGCCGGCCTGGTTCGCATGGCGGCAGACGCCCGTGCTTCCTCCCATCCGCGGCAACTCCCGCCTTTCGAGGCCCCGGGGCAAGGAGTAGACTGCATCCGCGTGCCGAAGCCTCGAACGGGTGCCAGCGATGATCGTGACTGGGACGCCCATCAAGCGTGCGCCACTGACACGGCGGGCGAATGCCAAACTGGGGTTTCGTGGGCGAGCTTCACTCATCTGGACCCTCATCGCCGTGGCCATGCTGGCCTGCGCGGGCCCCGCCCCGGCGCAGACGCCGCAGGAGACGGCCATACGTGACGTGATCACGCGCCAGCTCGAGGCCCTGCGGCGCGGCGATGCGCACGCGGCCTTCGCCGTCGCCTCGCCCGCCATCCAGTCCCTGTTCGGCAGTCCTGCCAAATTCATGAGCATGGTGGAGCAGGGCTATCCGCAAATCTACCGCTCGCGCAGCCACCGTTTCCTCAAGCTCGAGACCATCGAAGGCAAGCCTGTGCAGCGCGTGCTGATCGAGAGCGCCGCCGGCACCGTCGTCGCCCGCTACGAGATGGCCGAGCTCGCCGGCACCTGGCGCATCAACGGCGTCGCCATCGAGAAGACCGACGGCGCCTGAGCCCGACCCCGGCTACAGATTCGGGGGGCCGGCCGGGGGATCGCGCGCATCCGCACGCCCACGGATGAGCGCCGCTCGGGCAAGACATGAGAAAAGATCGATGGTCAGAGGCGGCTTGACGCAATATTGACGCTCCTATACCCACCATCTCGCCCGGCAAGAGAAAAAATGTTCCAACCCTCCTCGCAACGCGACCGGCGCCACCTCGAGGCCGCCACTCCCATGCTCGACGAGATGGACGTAAAGCTCCTGCGCATCCTGCAGCAAGACTGCACGCGCTCGGTCGCCGACATCGGCAAGGAG
>DASRDL010000504.1:0-9432 GCA_035652635.1 Hyphomicrobiaceae bacterium
GCCGCTACGTGTCGGAGCGCGGCAAGATCGTGCCGAGCCGGATCACCGCGGTCTCGGCCAAGAAACAGCGCGAGCTCGCCACGGCGATCAAGCGCGCGCGCTTCATCGGGCTGCTGCCCTACGTGATCAAGTAGCGCTCGAGCCGCGGCGGGCAGGCCCGCCGTGGCCATCTTGTCGAATGGTTGGGACGGGCCCGGGCGCTGGCACCCGTCTCTAACCGCCGGAGGCGGGACAGCTCGAGACATGCCAATCGGCTTCCTTATCGGCATCGGCGGCGGCCTCGCCTCCGCGCTGCTGTTCTATTCGGCGGCGCGCGGCTCGGCGGCGCTGGGGACCATGTTGCTCGTGCTCACGCCGCTGCCTTCCCTGCTCGTGGGGCTCGGCTGGGGCTGGCTGCCGGCTGCGGCCGGAGCCGCGGCGGGCGGCATCGCCATGGCGATTACCGCCGGCACGTCGTTTGCGGCCGGGTACGGCCTGGCCCTCGGGCTGCCGGCGGTGCTCATCCCTTATCTCGCCTACCTGAGCCGCCCGGACCCGCAGGACCAGAACAAGCGTGAGTGGTATCCGCTGGGCCGGCTCGTTGCCGCCGTCGCCCTCTACGGCGGCTCGCTGCCCGTGCTGGTCCTGCCCCTGATCGGCGGCAGCTACGAGGTGCTGCGCCCGCCCATGGGCGAGATGCTGCGCACGATGTCGACGCGCGCACCCGAGCTCGGCCTCAAGCCGCTCGACGACCAGCAGGTCGACGCCCTGGCCGGCCTCATCGTCGACATGCTGCCGGGGGCATTCGCCGCCTACTGGGTGGGCATCTTCACGCTCAACCTCTACCTTGCCGGCCGCATCGCCCGCGCCTCGGGCCGGCTCGCGCGCGACTGGCCCGACCTGCCGGGGCTGACCTACCCGCCCGGCTTCCCTCTGCTCGCAGCCCTTGCCATCGCCGCCACGTTTGCGCCGGGCATCCTCGGCGTCGCCGGCACCAGCTTCGCCGGCGCACTGCTCTTCGCCTACCTCCTGGGCGGGCTCGCGCTCATGCATCTTCTGGCCCGCGCCCGCGCCCCCTGGCTGCTGTGGGGAGTCTACGCCGGCCTCGTCCTGTTCGGCCCCTATGCCGCCCTCATCCTCATGCTTGCCGGCCTGCTCGAGCCTGTCCTGAGGCTCGGCCGGCGCTTCGGCACCCCGCCACCACCTACCGTCTGATCCACCTTCACGCAACGGAGTACACCGCATGCAGATCATCCTCCTCGAGCGCATCGGCCGCCTCGGCCAGATGGGCGACGTCGTCAACGTCAAGGACGGCTACGCCCGCAACTTCCTCCTGCCGCAGAAGAAGGCGCTGCGGGCCACGCCGGAGAACCTCGCCCGCTTCGAGAAGGACCGCGCCCAGCTCGAGGCGCGCGACCTCGAGCTCAAGAAGGAGGCCGAGGCCGTGGCCGCCAGGCTCGACGGCAAGACCTTCCTCGCCATCCGCCAGGCCGGCGACACGGGCCAGCTCTACGGCTCGGTCACCAGCCGCGACATCGCCGAGCTGGTGACGGCCGGGGGCTTCACCATCGACCGCCGCCAGATCGTTCTCGACCGGCCCGTGAAGATGCTGGGCCTGCACCAGATGCGCATCGCCCTGCATCCGGAGGTGGTCGTTCAGATCACGCTCAATGTCGCCCGCTCCGAGGACGAGGCGGAGCGCCAGGCACGCGGCGAGGACGTGACCGTCGTCAAGTCCGAGGGCGTGCAGCTCGAGACCTTCGACCCCGACGCCCTGTTCGAGGAGGAGGCACTCGCCCGTCAGCAGGCGGAGAGCGAGGAGGCGCCGGAGACCCCACGCGGGCTCGGCCCCCAGCCCTGAGGGAACGGACGCCCCTCGCTCATCTTCCCGGATCGGAAAATTGTCCGGCGCCCGCGTTGCGCCGGCAACGCCCGTGCCAGCCTTCGGGGTGGCGCGACGGATTGAACTTTCGTATGATGCCGGCAAAGACGTCGAAGGCGGAACAGTGGGGCGAGGTGCCGCACGCACAACCGGTGTTGCGTCATGTTCACGTTGCTCGACATCCTGCTGCGCCGCATCGTTCGGCGCGGCTCACTGACCCTGATCGATGCCCGCGGCGGCACCCACCGCTACGGTGACGGCTCGGGTTCGCCGGTCTCGGTTCAGATCGTCGGCTCCCGGCTCGAGCGGCACCTGGTGCTCGACCCGCAGCTCGCCCTCGGCGAGGGCTACATGGACGGGCGGCTCAAGATGCTCGAGGGCCGCATCTACGACCTCCTGGAGCTGCTGCTCTCCAACATCCAGTATCAGCCCGAGCCTGCCTGGACTCACAGCCTCAGCATCGTGCGCTACCTGATCCGCCGGCTGATGCAGTTCAATCCGTCGGGGCGCGCGCAGCGTAACGTGGCGCACCACTACGACATCAACGGCGCCATCTACGATCTCTTCCTCGACCGCGACCGCCAGTACTCCTGCGGCTACTTCACGCAAGGGGCCACGCTCGAGGAGGCGCAGCTCGCCAAGAAGCGCCACCTGGCCGCCAAGCTCGCCGTCTCGCCCGGCCAGCGGGTGCTCGACATCGGGTCGGGCTGGGGCGGGCTCGCGCTCTACCTCGCCAAAATCGCCCACTGCGACGTGACCGGCGTGACGCTCTCGAGCGAGCAGCTCAAGGTGTCGCGCGAGCGGGCGGTGCGGGAGGGGCTGGCGCGCGCGGTGCACTTCGAGTTCCAGGACTACCGCAAGGTGGAGGGCCGCTTCGACCGCATCGTCTCGGTCGGCATGTTCGAGCACGTCGGCGTCAACCACTACGCCACTTTCTTCCGCAAGGTGCGCGACCTGATGACGGACGACGGCGTCGCCGTCATCCACACCATCGGCCGCTCGGAGCCGCCCACCGTCACCAACCCCTTCATCGCCAAGTACATCTTCCCCGGCGGCTACATCCCGGCGCTGTCGGAGGTGGCAGCCGCAGTGGAGCGCTCGGGTCTCATGATCAGCGATCTGGAGGTGCTGCGCCTGCACTATGCCGAAACGCTGCGCGCCTGGCGCGAGCGCTTCCTCGCCAACTGGGACAAGGCCGCCGCCATACTCGACGAGAAGTTTTGCCGCATGTGGGAGTTCTACCTGGCGGGCTCCGAGACGGCCTTCCGCTACCAGAACCTCGTCGTGTTCCAGCTGCAGCTCGTCAAGCGCATCACCGCGCTGCCGGTGACGCGCGACTACATGCATCGCGAAGAGCAAGCGCTGATGGAGCACGAGGCCGAGGCCGACCGTCCGCGCATGGCCGGCGAATAGCGGCAGGCCCTTCCGCGGCCCGGCGATTCGCGGTCTGTGGACAACGGGGAGAAGGCCGGGCCCGGAGCCGGCATGCAGCAAATGTGACTGCTGGACCTCCGCGAATCCGCCTAACCCCGGCGCATGACCGAGATCGCACGCCGCAAGCCCGCCGGGAACACGACCGCAATGGCCTCGCCCGAGGCCATTCCCTTCCGCTCCGCCCCCCACAACCTCGAGGCCGAGCAGGCCCTGCTCGGCGCCATCCTCATCAACAACGAGGCCCACGACCGCGTGGCCGGCTTTCTCGAGCCCCACCACTTCTACGATCCCCTGCATCAGCAGATCTACGAGACCGCCGCCAAGCTGATCGCCTCCGGCAAGCAGGCGACGCCCATCACGCTGCGCACCTTCTTCGAGAACGCCGAGCCGATCGACGCCACCCTCACGGTGCCGCAATACCTGGGCCAGCTCGCCGCCAACGCCGCCACCATCATCAACGCGCGCGACTACGGCCGCACCATCCGCGACCTCGCCATCCGCCGCCAGCTCATCATCATTGGCGAGGACATGGCGAATGCGGCCTACGACAGCCCCGTCGATTTCCCGCCCAAGGAGCAGATCGAGGAGGCCGAGACGCGTCTCTTCGCGCTGGCCGAGACCGACAAGTACGGACAGGGCTTCCTCAACTTCAATACCGCCCTGACGCATGCCATCGAGATGGCCAACCACGCCTACCAGCGCGAGGGCGGACTGTCGGGCATCGCCTCGGGGCTGCGCGACCTCGACAGCAAAATGGGCGGGCTGCAACCCTCCGACCTCATCATCATCGCCGGCCGCCCGGCGATGGGAAAGTCGTCGCTGGCAACCAACATCGCCTTCAACGTCGCCCGCGCACGCACGCGCTCGCTTGCCCAGCGGCCGGACCTCGCACCCGACGACCCGGCGCATGACGGCGGCGTGGTGGGCCTGTTCTCGCTCGAGATGTCGGCCGAGCAGCTCGCCACCCGCATCCTCTCCGAACAGACCGGCATCCCCTCCGAGAAGGTGCGTCGCGGCCTCATCGACGAGACCGAGTTCAAGCGCCTGGTCGAGGTGAGCCAGGAGATGGCCAGCATGCCGCTGTTCATCGACCAGACGGGCGGCATCACCATCGGCCAGCTCGCCGCCCGCGCCCGCCGCCTCAAGCGGCAGCACGGCCTGGGCCTGCTGGTCGTCGACTACCTGCAGCTGCTCGCCGGCTCGGCCCGACGTGCCCAGGAAGGCAGGGTGCAGGAAGTGGGCGAGATCACCACCGGCCTCAAGGCGCTCGCCAAGGAGCTCAACGTGCCGATCCTCGCCCTCTCGCAGCTCTCGCGCGCGGTCGAGGCACGCGAGGACAAACGGCCGCAGCTCTCCGACCTGCGCGAGTCCGGCTCCATCGAGCAGGATGCCGACGTTGTCATGTTCGTGTACCGCGAGGAATACTATCTTGAGCGCATGAAGCCCCAGGAGGGGACGATCGAGTTCCAGGACTGGATGGCCAAGATGCAGCAGGTCAGCGGCAAGGCCGAGATCATCATCGGCAAGCAGCGCCATGGTCCCACCGGCACCGTGCAGCTCCAGTTCGAGGCCAACGTGACGCGCTTCTCCGACCTGGCGCGCGAACAGTACATGCCGGAGCGGATCGGGTGACCGGGAGCGAAATGAGCGCGCCTCCCGCGGCCCTGTCGAGGGCCCCCATTCCGTTGTCCGCGCGCGCCGTCCTCACCGTCGACCTCGCCGCGCTGCGGGCCAACTGGGCCCGTCTCAACGAGGCCTCGGGGCGGGCAGAGTGCGCCGGCGTCATCAAGGCCGACGCCTATGGCCTGGGCCTCGGGCCGGTCGCCAGGGCCCTCACCAGCGAGGGCTGCAAGACCTTTTTCGTCGCCACCGTGGACGAGGGCCGCGCCGTGCGCGAGGTGCAGCCCGGTGCCACCATCTACGTGCTCGACGGCCTCTTGCCGGGCGCAGAAGCCTACTACACGGGCTTCGATCTTCGCCCGGTGCTGGCCAGCGTGGCGGAAGTGCGCGATTGGGCGGCCTACTGCCGGGCGCGCGGCCGGCGCATGGCAGCCGCCATCCACATCGACACCGGGCTCAACCGGCTCGGCATGCCCGAGCGGGAGGTGATGGAGCTGGCGGCCCAGCCGGACCTGCTCGCTGCCTTCGAGACCACGTTGATCGTGAGCCACCTCGCCTGCGCGGACAATCCCGACGACCCGATGAACGAGCGCCAGCGCCAGCGCTTCGAGGCGCTGCGTGCCAAGCTGCCTCCGGCCCCGGCCAGTCTTGCCAACTCCGGCGGCCTGTTCATGGGGCCGCGCTTCCACTTCGACCTGGTCCGCCCCGGCATCGCCCTTTACGGCGGGCGCGCGCACGAGGGCAAACCCAACCCGATGCGGCCCGTGGTGCGCCTGGCCGCCAAGATCCTACAGGTGCGCGAGGTCGGTCCCGGCGAAACCATCGGTTACGGCGCCACTTACAAGGTGCAGAAGCCCGGCCGCATCGCCACGCTCGCGGTCGGCTATGCCGACGGCTTCCTGCGGGCCCTCAGCGTGGCCACCGGCGAGGCCGGCCCCATCGGCTACATCGGCGACTATCCCGTGCCGATCGTCGGCCGCGTGTCGATGGACTTCATCACTGCCGACGTGACGGGCGTGCCGGAGGAGCGGGCACGGCGCGGCGCCTGGGTGGAGGTGATGGGCAACCGCGTCACCGTCGACGACCTGACCGACCGTGCCGGCACCATCGGCTACGAGCTGCTCTCGCGGCTCGGCCAGCGAGTCTACCGCGTCTACGAGGACGCCGGGAGTTGACGGCCATGGCCAAGCCGGCAAAGAGCCAGTTCGTGTGTCAGAGCTGCGGGGCGGTGGCCTCGCGCTGGGCCGGCAAGTGTGTCGCCTGCGGCGAGTGGAACAGCCTGCTCGAGGAGACCGACGTGGCGGCCGCGCCGGGATCGGGACTTGCGCGCACCACCAAGGGCCGCGCCGTCGAGCTGAGCTCGCTCGAGACCCGCGGCGACAGGACCCGGCGCATCCCGACGGAGCTCGCCGAGCTCGACCGCGTCACCGGCGGCGGCATCGTGCCGGGATCGGCGCTCCTCATCGGCGGCGAGCCCGGCATCGGCAAGTCGACGCTGCTCTTGCAGCTCGGCGCCGCCTTCGCCCGCGCCGGGCACCGCGTCATTTATTTCTCGGGCGAGGAGGCCGCCGCCCAGGTGCAGCTGCGGGCGGCCCGGATGGGGCTGTCGGATGCGCCGTTGGCGCTCGCCTGCGAGACCAACCTCGCCAACATTCTGGCCACGCTCGCCGACGGCGGGCGGACCGACCTCGTGGTGGTCGACTCGATCCAGACGCTGTGGGCCGACGGCCTCGATGCCGCCCCGGGCACGGTCTCCCAGGTGCGCGCCGCCACCCAGTCGCTGGTGCGCTTCGCCAAGACGAACGGATGCGCGCTGGTGCTGGTCGGCCACGTGACGAAGGACGGCCAGATCGCCGGGCCGAAGGTGATCGAGCACATGGTCGACACGGTGCTCTACTTCGAGGGCGACCGCGGCCACGCCTTCCGCATCCTGCGCGCCGTCAAGAACCGCTTCGGCGCCACCGACGAGATCGGCGTGTTCGAGATGGGCCCGGAGGGCCTGCGCGAGGTGGCCAACCCCTCGGAGCTGTTCCTGGGCGACCGTCAGGCCTCCACGCCCGGCTCGGCAGTGTTCGCCGGCGTCGAGGGGACGCGGCCGATCCTCGTCGAGATGCAGGCTCTGGTGGTGCCCTCGGGGCTCGGCACGCCCAGGCGGGCGGTGGTGGGCTGGGACGCCAACCGGCTGTCCATGCTGCTCGCCGTCATCGATGCGCGCTGTGGGGTGAGCTTCGCCCAGCACGACGTCTACCTCAACGTCGCCGGCGGCCTGAGGATCGCCGAGCCCGCCGCCGACCTCGCCGCCGCCGCCGCCCTGCTGTCGTCGATCACCAATGTTGCGCTGGCTGCCGACCGGGTCTACTTCGGGGAGGTCAGCCTGTCCGGGGCGGTGCGGCCCGCCGGGCATATGCTGGCGCGCCTCAAGGAAGCCCGGAAGTTGGGGTTCACGGAGGCTGTCCTGCCGGCCGCGGGCGAGGTGGACATCGGGGCCATGAAGCTTGCGCTCACGCGCCTCGCCCACGTCAAGGAGCTGGCCGACGCGATCGGGGAGCACAGGGGGCAGCGGGCCGGCGGCCGCCAGCGAAGCAACAGGGAAACCATGCCATGATCGGAGGCTTTTCCTATCTCGACGTGGCCCTCATCGCCATCGTCGCCATCTCGGGGCTGGTGGCCATGTACCGCGGCCTCACGCGCGAGGTGCTGTCGATCCTGTCCTGGGCCGCGGCGGCCGCGGCTTGCGTCTATTTCGTGTTCAAGTTCCGTGCCGAGGCGCAGCAGGTGGCCGACCAGTTCCACGCGCCGCTGATACTTGCCCAGGTGGGCATCGGGGCTGTCATATTCCTGGTTGTTCTGATCATCGTTCACCTGATCACGTCGCGCATCTCCGATTCGGTGCTCGACAGCCGCATCGGCGTGATCGACCGCATCCTGGGGCTCGTGTTCGGGGCGGTGCGCGGCTTCATCCTGGTGGTGATCCCCTTCATGTTTTACGAGTCGTTCGTCGACAAGCCCGAGCAGCAATACCCCTGGGTGCGCGATGCCGTATTCCGGCCGCAGATCAAATCGGCCGGCGATTCGCTGCGCATCATGCTGCAGCGCATGGTGCCGCCGTCTCTGATGGGGCCGGAGCAACAGCAAGGCCTGAATCTGCCCGATCATAACAGCCCTGCCGCGCCCGGCGGTGGCAACGCGGCCTGACTTGCCCTATATCGTGCTCGTCCTTCCAGGGGATTGCGGCGCGGGGTGCCGCGCTTGGAGCCGGAGCAAGAGGCCGCCATGGACATCGCTCCCGATCGAGGTGGGGCTTCGCCCGGTGGCTGGCCCGCCGAGGACGATCGCCTGCGCGAAGAGTGCGGGGTGTTCGGCATCTTCGGCAACCCCGATGCGGCGGCGCTTACCGCGCTCGGCCTGCATGCCCTGCAGCACCGCGGCCAGGAGTCGGCCGGCATCGTCACCTATGACGGCAGGCATTTCCATTCCGAGCGCCGGCTGGGCCTCGTCGGCGACAACTTCAACAAGGCCGACGTCATCGGGCGGCTGCAGGGCCACATCGCCCTGGGCCACAACCGCTACTCGACCACGGGCGACACCATCCTGCGCAACGTCCAGCCGCTGTTCGCCGACCTCGAGACCGGCGGCTTCGCCGTCGCCCACAACGGCAACCTCACCAATGCGCTGACGCTGCGGCGCGAGCTGATCTCGTCCGGCGCCATCTGCCAATCGACCTCCGACACCGAGATCATCCTGCACCTCCTCGCCCGCTCGCAGCGCCGGCGCATCGTCGAGCGGTTCGTGGAGGCGCTGAGGCAGATTCAGGGCGCCTACGCGCTCGTGTGCATCACCAACGACATGATGATCGGCGCCCGCGATCCCATCGGCATCCGCCCGCTGATGCTTGGCCGCCTGGGCAAGGCCTACGTGCTGGCGTCGGAGACCTGCGCGCTCGACATCGTCGGCGCCGAGTTCGTGCGCGAGATCGAGAACGGCGAGATCGTCACCATCACCGCCGACGGCGTGGAGAGCCACCGACCGTTCCCACGGCGGCCGGCGCGGCCCTGCATCTTCGAGTACATCTACTTCGCCAGGCCCGATTCCATCGTCGGCGGCCGCAACGTCTACGATCTGCGCAAGCAGATGGGGGCCGAGCTCGCCCGCGAGGCGCCGGCGCGGGCCGACGTGATCATCCCCATCCCGGACTCAGGGGTGCCCGCTGCCATCGGCTACGCCCAGGAGAGCGGCATTCCCTTCGAGCTCGGCATCATCCGCAACCACTACGTGGGGCGCACCTTCATCGAGCCGGAGCAGCGCATCCGCCAGCTCGGTGTCAAACTCAAGCACTCGGCCAACGCCGGGGCAGTGCGCGGCAACCGCATCGTGCTGATCGACGACTCGATCGTGCGCGGCACCACCTCGCGCAAGCTCGTCCAGATGATGTTCGAGGCCGGCGCCCGCGAGGTGCACCTGCGCGTCTCGAGCCCGCCCATCACCCACCCCGACTTCTACGGCATCGACACCCCGCG
>DASRDL010000505.1:0-2650 GCA_035652635.1 Hyphomicrobiaceae bacterium
GCGCTTCAAGCGCGCCCGCGCTGGCCTGCCTTCCTCAAGATCACGCCGACGGCGGCATCGAATGCGGCTTCTATATCCAAATTGCTGGTATCCAGCAAGAAGGCGTCCTCGGCCGCCCGCATGGGCGAGGCATCGCGGCCGGCGTCGCGCTCGTCCCGGCGGCGAATATCCGCCAGCACGGCATCGTAAGTTGCCGCCTCGCCACGGTTTTGCAGCTCCAGATAGCGCCGCCTGGCGCGCACCTCCGGAGTGGCGGTTACGTAGATCTTAACGTCGGCGTCGGGGCACACGACCGTGCCGATGTCGCGGCCGTCGAGCACCGCCCCCGGCGACCGGCGGGCGAAGTCGCGCTGGAAGGCGAGCAGCGCCGCACGCACCGCCGGGAAGCGCGCGACGATCGAGGCCGCCTCGCCGGCGCCGGGGCCGCGCAGCTCGGGATCGTCGAGCGTCGCCGGATCGAGGGCACGCGCGGCCACCGTCGCCGCCGCGGGGTCGTCCAGCGCCCCGCCACGCCGCCGCACGTCGCGCGCCGTGGCACGATAAAGCAGCCCGCTGTCGAGATGGTGCAGCCCGAAATGCTCGGCGATGCGCTTGGCCAGCGTGCCCTTCCCCGAAGCGGCCGGACCGTCGATGGCAATGATCATGGTGCCGTTGCGGGGGTCAGGCCCCTCGCCTCCAACTCCGGCGGCCGACGGCAAGACCTCGTGCGAGGGGTCTGCCCCCCTTTCTCCGTCATCACCGCACCTCCTCCGGCGCGGCGAAGCCGGCGCCCAGCCGCTGCATCAGCGCGCGGAACTCGGGGAAGCTCGTGGCGATGGTGTCGGCGTCGTCGACGGTGACCGGCCGGTCGGCGCCGAGCCCCAGGGTGAGGAAGGCCATGGCGATGCGATGGTCGAGATGGGTGGCAACCACGCCGCCGCCCCGCACGCCCTTGCCGCCGGCGACGATCAGCGTGTCGCCGTCCACCTTGGCGGCAACACCGTTGGCGGCGAGGCCGGCCGCCGTCGCCGCCAGCCGGTCGCTCTCCTTGACCTTCAGCTCGGCGAGCCCCTCCATGCGCGTCTCGCCCTCGGCGAAGGCGGCCAAGCAGGCCAGCACGGGGTACTCGTCGATCATGCTGGGCGCCCGCTCGGGCGGCACGCGCACGCCCCTGAGACGCGAGTGGCGGACGAGAATGTCGGCCACCGGCTCGCCGCCTTCCTCGCGTGCGTTGCCAAGCTCGATGTCGGCGCCCATCTCCTTCAGCGTCGTGTAGAAGCCCGTGCGCGTCGGGTTCACCAGCACGCCTTCGATGCCGATCTCCGAGCCCGGCACGATCAGTGCCGCGCTCACCAGGAAGGCGGCGGAGCTTGGGTCGCCGGGCACGGCGACATCGCGGCCGGCCAGCTCGGCATCGCCGGCGACGGTGATCGTGCGCCCCCCGTCGCGCTCGGCCACGGTCAGCTTCGCCCCGAAGTGGCGCAGCATGCGCTCGGTGTGATCGCGCGTGGCCTCCTTCTCGATGACCGTGGTCTCGCCGGCGGCGTGCATTCCGGCGATGAGCACGGCCGACTTGATCTGTGCCGAAGCCACGGGCAGCGCATATTCGATGGGCATCAGGTCGGGGCTGCCGCGCACCGTCAGCGGCAGCGTCGCGCGCCCGCGATCCAGAACCTCGAGGCCCATGCGCGTCAGAGGCTCGAGCACGCGGCCCATGGGCCGGCGCGACAGGGAGGCGTCGCCGGTGAGCCGCACGCGCATGTCGTGGCCGGCGATCACGCCCAGCATCAGCCGGGTGCCGGTGCCCGAGTTGCCGAAGTCGAGGTCGTCGTCCGGCTCGATGAGGCCGCCGACGCCGCGCCCCAGCACCTCCCAGACGTCGCCCGTCCGGTGCACCGGGCAGCCCATGGCCTGCAGCGCCTTGGCGGTGTTGAGGACGTCCTCCCCCTCCAGCAGCCCCTTGATGCGCGTGCGGCCGGTGGCGAGCGCGCCGAACATCAGGGCGCGGTGCGACACGGACTTGTCGCCGGGCACCGTCACACGGCCCGACAATGCCATCGGCCTGGTGGCAGTGAGCGGCGAGAAGCGTTGGTGTGGCAAGGGCAGCCTCGCTGCGGCTGTGCTCACCCTGGGTGGGGGATGCTGCAGCGCCATAGAGCAGCGGCGCCGGGGACTGTCAACCGTGCCAAGGACACCGTGCCCAGGACACCAAAATCGCCTTTTGACAGCGTAGCCGGCACGTGGCAAGGAGCGGCCAAACCACCGCCCGGTCCGCAATTCGAAGAGACTCAATTTCCAGAGGCTATCGCATGTCGACCAAAGCCGAGCGCGGGACCAAGCGCACGTGCCAGAACCCTGAGTGCGGCTCCCGCTTCTACGATCTCAATCGCGACCCCATCACCTGCCCGATCTGCGGCACAGTCTACGCGCTGGCCGTCTCCGCCCTGGCGGCGGGCGGCCAGGCGGCCGAGGAGAAGGCCGCGCGCAAGTCCGCCAAGAAGCCGGCCTTCGTTGCCGACGCGGTCAAGCCCGAGGATGTCCCCGAGGCCGAGACCGACGACGTTCTTGTTCCCATCGAGGGCGAGGAGGAGGCCGCCGTCGGCGAGGAGGACGAGACCTTCCTCGAGGAGGAGGAAGAGGACGGCTCCGACATGTCCGGCATCATCGGCGG
>DASRDL010000506.1:0-5252 GCA_035652635.1 Hyphomicrobiaceae bacterium
GCCGAGCGCAAGATCATCCTGACGGGCGCCGACCAGTGGGCAACCGAGGCGGTCGGTAAGGGGGCCGGCGGCGAGACCCCGCAGCCCTTCGAGTGCCACATCAAGCTGCAGACCAAGCGCGGCATCTGGAACATAGAGAACCTGGACCTGACGCAGCTGGTCGCCGACCGGGCCTACGAGTTCCTGTTCGTCTGGTCGCCCTTGAAGATGAAAGGTGCGACCGGCTCGCCCGGCAACCCGGTGGCGCTCTATTGATCCGATCCTGGGGGCGCAAGAGTCCCGGACTAGATTCGGGGCGAATTGCGCCTCCGTGAGGCGTCAGCTCGACGCAATGCGGCTGACGCCTTTTGCGCCCTACGCTATCAGGGGGCATGCGCGCACAATCGATTCGCATCATCGGCATCGATCCGGGCCTGCGCCGCACCGGCTGGGGCATCGTCGAGGCCGAGGGTACGCGGCTGTCGTTCGTCGCCTGCGGGCTCGTCGTCTCCGATGCGGAGGATCTGCTCGCCTACCGCCTGCGCGAGCTCTACGAGGGCCTGTCGGGCGTCATCGCCAGCTACGCGCCGCAGGAAGCCGCGGTCGAGGAAACCTTCGTCAACAAGGACGCACGCGCCACGCTCAAGCTGGGCCAGGCGCGCGGCATAGCCCTGCTGGCGCCGGCGCAGAGAGGCATTCCAGTCGCCGAGTATCCCCCCAACGTGGTCAAGAAGACGGTGACCGGCACCGGCCACGGCGAGAAGCGTCAGATCGCGGCCATGATCGGCTTCCTGCTTCCCAAGGCGCAGTTCGAGACCCCGGACGAGGCCGACGCCCTCGCCATCGCCATTTGCCACGCCAGCCACCGCCAGAGCGCCCGCGCGCTGGCGGCCCGGCGCGCGAAGGTTCCCTCCCCCGACGCTTCTCCAGCGTGGGGTGAGGGTTAGGGCGAGGGGCAGCCATATGCGCAGGCGCGAGCTTCCGCCCCTCATCCCGGCCCTCTCCCCGCAAGCGGGCAGAGGGGGGACGGCGCCATGATCGGCAGGCTCAAGGGCACCGTGGACGCCGTCGGTGAGGGGCACGCCATCATTGACGTGAACGGCGTGGGTTACGAGGTGCACGCCTCGGCGCGAACGCTGCGCACTCTGGCGGCGGGGCAGGTGGTGAGCCTTGCCATCGAAACGCACGTGCGCGAGGACGCCATCCGTCTCTACGGCTTCACCAGCGAGACCGAGCGCGCCTGGTTCCGGCTGCTGCAGACCATCCAGGGGGTGGGTGCGCGCGTGGCGCTCGCCGTGCTCGGCACGCTGTCGCCCCAGGACCTCGCCAACGCCATTGCCCTGCACAACTGGGCTGCCGTAGAGCAGTCGCCGGGCGTGGGCAAAAAGCTCGCGCAGCGCATCGTCGCCGAGCTGAAGGACAAGGCGCCGGCGCTGTCCGTGGCCGGCCTCGCCGTGCCGTCCTCGGGCCGCAAGGGCGGACCCGCCCCGGCGGACAGCGACGCCGCCGCCGAGGCGATCTCGGCCCTCACCAACCTCGGCTACGCACCGGCGCAGGCGGCCCACGCCGTCGCCGCAGCGCTTGCCGACCTCGGTGAGGCGGCCGACACGGCCAAGCTCATCCGGCGCGGGCTGAAGGAGCTGGCGCGGTAGGGGGCGGACGGACCGAACGAGGTCCGGGGCCGAACGTTCGGGGGCGGCATCGGCTAAACTCGATGCCACACCAACGGCCGCCTAGCTGATGTCGCCGCCCTCCCGTATAAGGCGGGTCCATGCAGATATATCTCCCCGTCGCCGAACTCTCCCTCAACGCGTTCCTGCTGTTGGGGATCGGCCTGGCGATCGGCTTCCTGTCGGGCATGTTCGGGGTCGGCGGCGGCTTCATCATGACGCCGCTCCTGATCTTCCTCGGGGTGCCTCCGGCGGTGGCGGTCGGCACCGGCGCCAGCCAGGTCGTCGCCGCCTCGGTCTCGAGCGCCGTCGGCCACTGGCAGCGCGGCAACATCGACATGCAGATGGGCTACATGCTGATCGGCGGCGGTCTCGTCGGCGCCGTGTCGGGCGTCAAGATCCTCTACTGGCTCAAGCAGCTCGGCCAGCTCGACCTGTTCGTGTCGCTCACCTACGTGATCCTGCTCGGCGTGATCGGCTCGCTGATGCTGATCGAGAGCCTGCGCACGCTGACGGCGGAGCCGGTGCGCGGCGGCTCGGCGCGTCGCGCCGGCCAGCACACCTGGATCCAGCGCCTGCCGCTCAAGAAGCGCTTTCCCCAGTCGAAGCTCTACATCAGCGCCATCCCGCCGGTCGCCATCGGCGCCTTCGTCGGCTGGCTCACGGCCATCATGGGCGTTGGCGGGGGCTTCGTGATGGTGCCGGCCATGATCTACCTGTTGCGCATGCCCACCCGCATGGTGATCGGCACCTCCACCTTCCAGATCGTGTGCATCACCGCCTTCACCACCGTGCTGCAGGCCGTGCAGAATCACAGCGTCGACGTGGCCCTGTCGCTGCCCCTGATCCTGGGCGGCGTGATCGGCGCGCAGTATGGCGTGGGGTTTGCGGAGCGGCTCAAGGCCGAGCAGCTGCGCGCGGGCCTGGCGCTGCTGGTGCTCGCCGTGGCCGTGCGCATGGCGGCAAGCCTGGTCCTGACGCCTGCCGATACCTTCACCATCGAGACGCCGTCGGCGCCGTGAGGGCGCAGAGCACGCGTGCTCGCCAACCGGGGCGACGGCGGGGTAAGAAATAGACCCGCCCGTGCCGAGCCGGCACGATCAAGCGACAACGAGGAAGCATCGCCCATGGCCGGCAGCGTCGATCCGATCGCGCTCGAGCTCTTCAAGAACGCCATCTTCTCCATCGCCGACGAGATGGCGCTCACCATCTTCCGTACCACCTACTCGGCGGTGCTCAAGGACAACATGGACTATTCCACCGGGTTCGCCGACGGCGACGGCCGGCTCGCCGCCCAGGGCCTGACCCTGCCCGGCCACCTGGGCTCGGTGCCGACCGCCATGGAAGCCATCATGCGCCACTACGGCAGCGACATGCGGCCGGGCGACGTCTTCATCATGAACGATCCCTTCGACGGCGGCATGCACCTGCCCGACATCTTCGTCATGAAGCCGCTCTACCACGGCAGCGAGCGGCTGGCGTTCGCCTGCACCGTGTGCCACCACACCGACGTCGGCGGCCGCGTCGCCGGCTCCAACGCCTCGGATTCCACCGAGATCTACGCGGAAGGGCTGCGCATCGCGCCCATGAAGCTCTACGAGGCCGGCAAGCTCAACCAGACCATCATCACCTTCCTGGAGAAGAACGTGCGCGTGCCGGTGATGGTGCTGGGCGACCTCAGAGCGCAGCTCGCCGCCTGCCACATCGCCGAGAAGCAGTTCGCCGAGCTGGTGGCGCGCCACGGGCCGGCCGAGACGCGCCGCTACCTGGCGGAGATCATCGACTACTCGGAGCGCCTGACGCGCGCGGCGATCGCCAGGCTTCCCGACGGCGAGTGGAGCTTCGAGGACTGGATCGACGACGACGGCATCGATGTCGGCAAGCCCATCCGCCTCTACGTCACCATCCGCAAGAAGGGCGACGGCATGGTGGTGGACTGGACCGGCACCAGCCCCCAGGTGCGCGGCGCCATCAACAACACGCTGTCCTACACCAAGTCGGCCTCCTACACCGGCATCCGCTCGGTGCTGCCCGGCAACATCCCCAACAACGAGGGCGTGTTCCGGGCGATCGAGGTGATCTGTCCGCCGGGCACCGTCGGCCACGGCGTGCTGCCGGCGGCCTGCGCCGCGCGGGGCCTCACAGGCTTTCGCATGGTCGACTGCATGTATGGAGCGCTCGCCATGATGCTGCCCGACAAGGTCAAGGCGGCGGGCGACGGCGGCAACAGCGGCGTCTCCATCGGCGGCTGGGACGCCGAGCGCAAGCCCTTCGTCTACGTCGAGTTCACCTGCGGCGCCTGGGGGGCGAGGCCCTGGGCCGACGGCCTCAACGGCAACAGTCACATGTTCGCCAACCAGTCGTGCCCGTCGGCGGAGATCATCGAGGCCGAGCAGCCCGTCTCCGTGCTCGCCTACGAGTTCGTTCCGGACAAGGCCGGTGCCGGCAAGTACCGCGGCGGCGTGCCGTTCATGCGCCAATACCGGCTCAACGAGGCCGAGGCGATGCTGTCGGTGCGCTCCGACCGCAAGACGCACCGTCCCTTCGGGCTCTACGGCGGCAGCCCCGGCATGCCGTCGGAGAATTATTTCAACCCCGCCACCGAGAACCGCCCGCTGCCCTCCAAGGTGACGATGCAGATGAAACGCGGCGACGTGTTCTGTCACGTGCATCCCGGCGGCGGGGGCTGGGGCGACCCGCTGGAGCGCGATCCCGCCGCCGTGCTCAAGGACGTTCGCAACGAGTTCCTGTCGGCGGCCAGGGCCGAGGCCGACTATGGCGTCGTCGTCGACACCGGGACGTGGACAGTGGATGAGGCCGCGACCCGGCGGCTTCGCGACGACATGCGCCGGCGCCGCGGCTGGAGCGAGGTGCCCAAGGTGCAATGGCACGAGCCGCGTCTCCTGCGGCAGGCGGCGGAGTAGCGCGCGGCATGACCTCCCCCGTCTCGTATCGTGTCGGCGTCGACATCGGCGGTACCTTCACCGACATCGTGCTGCTCGGCAGCGACGGCACGGTTCACACCCAGAAGATCTCCTCCAGCGTCGACAACTATGCGCGTGCCATCGTCGAGGGGCTGGGCGCGGTGCTTGCCGAGCGCGCCATCGCGCCCGCGGCGCTCGAGGAGATTCGCCACGGCACCACGGTCGCCTCCAACGCCATCCTCGAGCACAAGGGCGCCAAGGTCGGCCTCATCACCACCAGGGGCTTCCGCGACGTGCTGGAGATCCGCACCCTGCGCATGCCGCGGCTCTACGACATCGCCTGGGAGAAGCCGCCGCCGCTGGTCGAACGCTACCTGCGCCGCGTGGTCGACGAGCGGATCGACGCCAAGGGCCGCGTGGAGCGCGCTCTCGATCCGGCGGACGCAGAGGCCCAGGTCGATGCGCTGCTGGCGGAGAAGGTGGAGGCGATCGCGGTCTGTCTCCTCAACTCGTTCGCCAACCCGGCGCACGAGCTCGCCATCAAGGAGATCATCGCCCGCAAGGCGCCGGGCCTGCCGATCTGCATCTCCTTCGAGGTGCTGCCGGAGATCAAGGAGTACGAGCGCACCTCCACCACGGTCATCAACGCCTACGTCATCGGCATCGTCGGCACCTATCT
>DASRDL010000507.1:0-6164 GCA_035652635.1 Hyphomicrobiaceae bacterium
GCCTCCCCCATGGAGGAGTTCGAGCTGCGCGCCGAGGACCTGCGCCGCGCCTCGCTGGCGCTGGGGCGCATCGTCGGCCTGGTCGACCCGGAGGAGGTGCTGGGCGAGATCTTCGGGCGGTTCTGCATCGGCAAGTGATCCTCGCTCGCCGATGTTTCACGTGAAACAATGGGCTGCCCGGCCCGGTCGACAGGTCGCGCGCAACCCGCGATTAGGGAGCGGGTGGAGCGGGGCATGGGTCCCGGCCTGTTCCCTCGGCCGCCCTGGCGGGCGACCTCGGCGCCGGGATGACGTCGGCGTGTGCCGCCATCGCTCCCCCAAAACGTCATTCCGGCAAAGGCCGGAACCCAGTACACCGTGCAGGAATGGTGGGCACGATGTTTGCGCGACCGGCTGCATCCCCTGCGATCGGAGGCGTTGCGTACCGCCCGCGATGGAAGCGCACGCCGAAGCGTGCATGGGTCCCGGCCTGTCCCTCGTCCGCCCCACGCAAATGGCGACTGGCGGGTCGGGGCTCGCAGGCCTCGCGCCACTTACGCTTTCCCCCCCTTTCGAGTAGGTTCCGGCGGAAGTGAGCGCACATTCCGGCCAATGAACGAGGACTCCTTCGACATCGTCGTTGTCGGCGGCGGCCATGCCGGCTGCGAGGCGGCGGCGGCGGCGGCGCGCATGGGCGCGCGCACGGGCCTCGTCACGCATCGCTTCGCCACCATCGGCGAGATGTCGTGCAATCCGGCCATCGGCGGGCTCGGCAAGGGCCACCTCGTGCGGGAGATCGATGCCCTGGACGGGCTGATGGGCCGGGTGGCGGACGCGGCCGGCATCCAGTTCCGCCTGCTCAACCGCTCGCGCGGGCCGGCCGTGCAGGGGCCGCGGGCGCAGGCCGACCGCAAGCTCTACCGCGCCGCCATGCAGGCGGCGATCCGGGCCACGGCGGGCCTGGCGGTCATCGAAGCGGCCGTGGAGGACCTGCTCGTGGATGGCGGCCGGGCGGCCGGCGTCGTGACGGGCGATGGCCGCAGCATCCGCGCCGGCGCCGTGGTGCTGACCACGGGCACCTTTTTGCGCGGGCTCATCCACCGCGGTGAGGAGCAGACGCCCGCCGGTCGTCACGGCGAGCCGCCGGCCAACGGCCTGTCCCGTCGGCTGCTGGGCCTCGGGCTGCGGCTCGGACGGCTCAAGACCGGCACCCCCGCCCGGCTCGACGGTCGCACCATCGACTGGGCCTCGCTCGAGATGCAGGCCGGCGACGACCCGCCGGTCCCCTTCTCCTTCCTGACCGAGCGGATCGCCAACGCCCAGGTCGACTGCGGGGTGACCACGACGACCGAGGCGACGCACGCCATCATCCGCGCCAACCTCACCCGCTCACCCATGTATTCGGGCCGGATCGGCAGCGTCGGCCCCCGCTATTGCCCGTCCATCGAGGACAAGGTGGTACGCTTTGCCGACCGCACCGGCCACCAGATCTTCCTGGAGCCGGAGGGCCTGGATGACGACACCGTCTACCCCAACGGCGTCTCCACCTCGCTGCCGGCCGAGGTGCAGGAGGCCTTCCTGCACACCATTCCGGGCCTGGAGCGGGTGGCCATCCGGCGCTTCGGCTACGCCATCGAGTACGACTACGTGGATCCGCGCGAGCTCAGCCCGGCGCTGGAGGTCAAGCGGCTGCCGGCCCTGTTCCTTGCCGGCCAGATCAACGGCACCACCGGCTACGAGGAGGCAGGCGCGCAGGGGATCGTCGCCGGCATCAATGCCGCATTGAGGGCGGGGGAGGGGAAGCGCGATTTCGTCGTGTCGCGCGCCGACGGCTACACGGGGGTGATGATCGACGACCTCGTCACCCGGGGCGTATCGGAGCCCTACCGCATGTTCACCTCACGCGCCGAGTACCGCCTGCGCCTGCGCGCCGACAACGCCGACCAGCGCCTCACTCCCACGGGTGTTGCCCTCGGATGTGTGGGGCGGGCGCGCCGCGAGGCATTCGCGCGCAAGGCCGACGCGCTGCGCGAGGGTCGCAGGCTGCTGGAGGCCCTGAGCCTGACGCCGAACGAGGCGGCCCGCCACGGGCTCGAGATCAATCGCGACGGCCGCCGGCGGACCGCGTTCGAGCTGCTGGCGCACCCGGGGATCGGCCTTCCGCGGCTGGCCGCTGTCTGGCCCGAGATCACGCGGCTGTCGCCGCCGATCGCCGCCCAGCTCGAAGTCGATGCCCGCTATGCCGCCTACGTGGACCGGCAGGAGGCCGACGTCGCCGCCTTCCGCAAGGAGGAGAGCCTGCGCATCCCGGCCGGATTCGATTTTGCGACCCTACCGGGCCTGTCGACCGAGGTGCGCCAGAAACTCGAGGCCCTGCGGCCCGTCACCGTCGCCCAGGCCGCACGGATGGAAGGTATGACGCCGGCGGCGCTGATGCTGCTGGTGGCCCACCTGCGCAAGGGGCCGGAGCGGCGGACAGCATAAGGCGGTGCTTCCCGCCCCGTGAACATCGGTTTTTTTGTTTCACGTGAAACGCCGGGGTGATTGGCGTCAGTGTCCACCTCTGCGCCGCCCTGATCTATGATCCGTCGCAATGAACGCCGATTCGCCCAGCGCCCGCGCGCCGGTCCGCATAGCGGGCCCGGAGGACTTCGCGGCCGCCTTCGATGTTTCACGTGAAACCATCGCCCGCCTCGGCATCTACGAGCGGCTCCTGCGCCAATGGCAGAAGGCCGTCAACCTGGTGGCACCCGGCACGCTCGATGACGCCTGGCACCGCCATTTCGCCGACTCGGCTCAGCTGCTGGCCCTCGCCCCCTCGGCTCGCACCTGGGTCGATCTCGGCTCGGGCGCGGGCTTCCCCGGGCTGGTTGTCGCCATTCTCGCTGCCGACCCCGCAAGCCCTACCGCCCGCTCCGCCCATGCGGGGGAGGGCGCACGCCGGGCGCGGCCCCGCTTTACCCTGATCGAGAGCCACGCACGCAAGTGCGCCTTCCTGCACGAGGTCGTGCGCCAGACTGGACTATCGGCCGGCGTCGCTGTGGAAATCCTGTCGATAAGGATCGAGGAGGCGGCGACTCACGCTAATGTCGAACGGCCAGACGTGGTTTCGGCGCGGGCCCTGGCGCCGCTGGACAAGCTCATCGCCCTGGCGGCCCCGCTCTTCGCGCCACACACCGTCGGGCTCTTCCTGAAGGGCCGCGAGGTCGCGGCGGAGCTGGAGGCTGCAAGACGAGCGTGGAGCTTCGAGCTCGAGCTGGTTCAGAGCTGCACCGACCGTGAGGGACGCATCGTCGTCATCAGGGATCTGGCGCCGCAGCCGGCGCCCAAGAGCGAGGGACTGAAACCGTGAGCCGCGCCATCACAGGCCTGCGCGTCCTGGCCATCGCCAACCAGAAGGGGGGCGTCGGCAAGACCACCACCGCCATCAACCTGGGCACCGCCTTGGCTGCCATCGGCGAGAAGGTGCTGATCCTCGACCTCGACCCGCAGGGCAACGCCTCCACGGGCGTCGGCATCGGCGAGGATGCCCGCCCGGTCACCACCTTCGACGTCCTGACCGGCAAGGCCGCCATCGCCAAGGCCGCCATTAGGACCCTCGTGCCCAACCTCAGCATCGTGCCGGCCAACGCCGACCTCGTCGGCCTGGAATCGGAGATGATCATGGAGGGCAACAGGCCCTTCAAGCTGCGCGATGCCGTGGCCGGCCTGCTCGCCGACCAGAAGGCGCGGCCCGCCGAGGTGCCCTACAACTACCTGCTGATCGACTGCCCGCCCTCGCTCAACCTGCTCACCCTCAATGCCATGGTGGCGGCGCACGCCGTGCTGGTGCCCGTGCAGTGCGAGTTCTTCGCACTGGAGGGCATTTCGCAGCTCAAGCAGACCATCGACCAGATCAAAGGCACCCTCAACCCCGGCCTGGAGATCCAGGGGGTGGTGCTCACCATGCACGATGCCCGCACCTCGCTCTCCAAGGAGGTGGCGACCGAAGTGCGGGCCTTCTTCGGCCCAAAGGTCTACGACACCATGATCCCGCGCAACGTCCGCGTCGCGGAGGCGCCGTCCCACGGCAAGCCGATCCTGCTCTACGACTACGACTGCCCCGGCAGCCAGGCCTATATCAAGCTCGCCACCGAGATCATCGAGCGCGAGCGGCGCCTCAGGGCGGCGTGAGTGCAAGCGGGATCCCGGGAGCACAAGTTCCACGAGACCGGGTCGAGAGGACGTCTGAACCAATGGCAATCCCCATCCAGAGAGGCCGTCTCGGCCGTGGCCTCGCCTCGCTGATCGGCGAGAGCCCGCAGGTCGATCCAAGGGTCCCAGCGCACGGCGAGCAGCGGCTCGTGTCGATCGCCCAGCTGCATCCGAGCGGCCACAATCCGCGCAAGTCCTTCGACGATGCCGGGCTCGGCGAGCTGGCCGACTCGATCCGCAACAAGGGCTTGCTGCAACCCATCATCGTCCGCCTCGACCGTGCGCGCGGCGGCTACGAGATCGTCGCCGGCGAGCGGCGCTGGCGGGCAGCGCAGAAGGTCGGCCTGCACGACGTGCCGGTGATCGTGCGCGAGCTCTCCGACCAGGAGGTCGCCGAGTTCGCCTTGATCGAGAACGTGCAGCGCACCGACCTCAACCCCATCGAGGAGGCAAGCGGCTACAGCGAGCTGATCGAGCGGTTCGGCTACACCCAGGAGGAGGTGGCCGAGGTCATCGGCAAGAGCCGCAGCCACTTGGCCAACACGCTGCGCCTGTTGCGGCTGCCCGTCTCGGTGCAGGCCCTGGTGCGCGACGGCCAGCTCACCGCCGGCCACGCGCGGGCGCTGATCGGCCGGGACGACGCCGAGGCGCTGGCGCGCCGCATCGTCGAGGAAGGCCTCAACGTCCGCGCGGTGGAGGCGCTGGTGCAGGACGGCGAGCGCGAGGGCGGCTCGGGGAGGGTCCGCGGCGGCGGCACCGAAAAGGATACCGACACGCGTGCCTTCGAGAAGGACCTCTCGGACTCCCTGGGCCTCAAGGTGGAGATCAAGCCCGGTTCGGGCGAGAGCGGTACGCTCAGCATCAAGTACGGCAACTTCGACCAGCTCGACTACATCCGCTCCCGGCTCATCGGACCATCTGGTTGACCGTGCAAGGGCGCGGCCGGGTCCCGTTTACGTTGTTGTCCCGAAGCTCCCAGGCAACTATCCGGAATCCGGACGGGGGGTCGGGACTCGGCTCGGTCCCGGACAAGCGTTTCCGCGCATTCCGGAACGACAGCCGCACTTGACGGCCGTCCGGCTGCGTAGTTGGAGTGATCGCAGCCGAAGCCGCCCGCCTGCCAGGCAGGACCCGAAACCCATGGCCGACGATGTGCTGCAGCGTCTTGCGGCGCTCATCTCCGCGCGCCGCGCCGAGAGCGCGAGCAAGTCCTACACGCGCCAGCTCCTCGACGCGGGGCCGGAACGCTGTGCCCGCAAGCTCGGCGAGGAGGCAACCGAGACCGTCATCGCCGCCCTGGTGCAGGACAAGCAGGCGCTGACGCGCGAGGCGGCGGACCTTCTCTATCACCTCCTCGTGCTGCTCGAGAGCAAGCGCGTGCCTTTGGCCAGCGTCCTCTCCGAACTGGAATCGCGCCTGGGCACCTCGGGACTCGCCGAGAAGGCGGCGCGGAACAAGACGGCACCATGAACCCGCTCGACCACCCGGCCAGGGCCTCGGCACGCTCCCACATCAAGTTCTCGCCCTATCGCGAGTTCAGCCGCGAGGAGTGGGCGAAGCTGCGCGCCGACACGCCCATGACGCTGGTGCCGCGCGACCTCGAGCAGCTCTCGGGCCTGATCGAGGAGCTGTCGATGGACGAGGTAGAGCAGATCTACCTGCCCCTGTCGCGGCTCCTCAACCTGCACGTCGCCGGTGCCCAGGAGCTGCACGCCGTCACCAGCCGGTTCCTCGGCCGCAAGGACGGGCGCGTGCCCTACATCCTCGGCATCGGCGGGTCGGTGGCGGTGGGCAAGAGCACGACCGCGCGCGTGCTGCGGGCGCTGCTGGCGCGCTGGCCCGATCATCCGCGCGTCGACCTCATCACCACCGACGGCTTCCTCTATCCCAATGCCGAGCTCGAGCGCCGCGGTCTCATGGAGCGCAAGGGCTTCCCGGAGAGCTTCGACACCGCCCGTCTGCTCAATTTCCTGCATGAGGTGAAGTCGGGC
>DASRDL010000508.1:0-7696 GCA_035652635.1 Hyphomicrobiaceae bacterium
CGCCGCTCGACGGCATCGGGCCCGACGAGCTCAACATCGCCCGGCTGATCGAGCGGGCCGTGCCGCCGGTCAAGGAGGTGTTGCTGGCGCTCAATGCGACCGTCGAAGGCCAGTCCACCGCCCACTACCTTGCCGAGCAGCTGCAGGGTCACGGCGTCGCCGTCACCAGGTTGGCGCAGGGCGTGCCGGTCGGCGGCGAGCTCGACTATCTCGACGAGGGCACGCTCGCGGCCGCCATCAGGAGCCGGCGGGCGTCATGAGCCCGCCTGCGGCCGTGACGGCATCCGGGCACCCACATCGCGCTCGCGGTCGCGCAGGTGCCCGCCGTGCGGTGCACAGGTCGGATTGCCCGCGCGTGCGTTCGCACGCCCGTGCTGCGGCCCGTTCCGACTTGGTCCAACTTGGTCGATGACGTTGCAGGCAAGGTGCTCTAGCCTTGCGGCGCTTTCATACCTGCATGCGCAGGCGAACAGACACGGGGGGCAGACGTGACCGATCTCAGCGGCAAGGTAGCATGGGTCACCGGCGCGGGCAGCGGCATCGGCGAGGCGGCGGCCGTGGCGCTGGCCCAGGAGGGCGCCACCGTCGTGCTCACCGGCCGGCGCAAGGATCCCCTGGAGGCGGTGGCGGCGCGCATCAACGCCTCCGGCGGCGGCAAGGCCGTGGTGGAGGCCGGCGACCTGACAAAGGCCGCGGCCGTCGGCCGGATCGCAGGCGCCATTCGCTCGGGCCTCGGCCGGCTCGACATCGTGGTCAACAACGCCGGCGTCAATATCCCGGACCGCACCTGGGCCAAGCTCAGCCCCGAGGGCATCGACACGATGATCGCCGGCAATCTCACCAGTGCCTTCTATGTCGTGCAGGCCGCGTTGCCGATCATGCGCGCGCGGAAGGACGGCGTGCTGATCCACACCGCCTCGTGGGCCGGCCGCCATATCGGCCCGGTGTCTGGGCCCGCCTACACGGCCGCCAAGCACGGCATGGTGGCCATGAGCCACACCATCAACCTCGAGGAGTGCGCCAACGGCATCCGCTCGTGCGTGGTCTGCCCCGGCGAGGTCGCAACCCCGATCCTGCTCAACCGCCCGGTGCCGGAGACGCCCGCCACCATGGCGCGCATGATCCAGCCGCAGGACATGGGCGCGCTGATCGTCTTCATCGCCCGCCAGCCGCCGCATGTGTGCATCAACGAGGTGCTGATCAGCCCGACGCACAACCGCGGCTATCTCCGCACCATGCAGGGATGGGCCGCAGCAAGCTCGGGTGCCCGCTGAACGGGCGGCGCGTCATTCCGGCAGCGCGGCCCCGGCGAGCGAGCCGTTGCCGAGGGCCTCGGCCGGCGCGCGCAAGCGCGCGTCCTCGGCATAGAGGTGGCAGGCGACCAGCCGTCCCTCCACCGGCGCCAGCTCCGGCGCCTCGCGCTTGCAGCGCTCCATGGCGTGTGGGCAGCGCGGGTGGAAGTGACACCCCGAGGGCGGCTTGAGCGGGCTCGGCACCTCGCCGGTGAGAACGATCTCCTCGCGTCGCTCCTCCGGGCTCGACGGCAGGGCGGCGGAGAACAGGGCCTGCGTATAAGGATGCTTCGGGTCGTGCGCGACCAGATCGGCGTCTCCGCTCTCCACGATCCTGCCGAGGTACATCACCGCGATCGCGTGGCTCATGTGGGCGACGGCGGCGAGGTCGTGGGCGATGAAGAGGTAGGAAAGCTGCAGCCGCTCCTGCAGGTCGCGCAACAGGTTCAGGATCTGGGCGCGGATCGACACGTCCAGAGCAGACACGGGCTCGTCCAGCACCACCAGCTTGGGCGAGAGCGCCAGCGCCCGGGCGATGGCGATGCGCTGGCGCTGGCCGCCCGAGAACTCGTGCGGGAAGAGGTCGGCCGAGCGGCCGGGAAGTGCCACCAGATCGAGCAGTTGCGTGACGCGCTCGCGTACCGCGGCGGCCGACAGCGCCTCGTTGGTGACGAGCGGCTCGGCGATGATGGCGCCGACGCGCATGCGCGGGTTGAGCGAGGCATAGGGATCCTGGAACACCGCCTGCACCGACTTGCGATAGCGCCGCCGCGCCGCCGCATCCATCGCCTCCAGGTCCCGCCCCTCGAAGCGGATGGCGCCGGCCGTGGGTTGCTCCAGCCCGAGCACCAGCTTGGCCGTCGTGGTCTTGCCGCAGCCCGACTCGCCCACCACGCCCAGCGTCCGCCCCGGCTCGATGGCGAACGAGATGCCGTCCACCGCCCGCACCAGCCCATGGCTGCCGCCGAACAGGCCGCGACGGGCGCGGAAATGCTTGGTCAGCGCCGCCGCCTCGAGCACGGCCATCACACGGCTCCGTTGGCGAGGGGGGCGGAGGGTGGCGCGTCGGCGCGTGCCGCAAGCCAGCAGCGCACCGCGCCGCCGTCCGCGGACATGAGCTCCGGCGGCTCGGCTTCCCGGCAGCGGTCGAACGCGCTCGGGCAGCGCGGGGCGAAGGCACAGCCCGGCGGCAGGGCGGCGAGGTCCGGCGGCTGCCCCTCGATGGCGGTGAGGCGCCGGCGGCCGTCGCTCATGCGCGGAATCGAGGAGAGCAGGGCCTTGGTATAGGGGTGGGCCGGTGCCTTGAAGATCTGCTTCACCGGCCCCTGCTCCACCACGCGGCCCGCGTACATCACCGCCAGCTGGTCGCACATCTTGGCGACGATGCCGAGGTTGTGGGTGATGAAAATGAGGGCGAGGCCGTGCGCGCGCTGCAGCTCGCGCAGCAGGTTCAGGTATTGCGCCTGGATGGTGAGATCGAGGCTGGTGGTCGGCTCGTCGGCGATGAGCAGCCGCGGCTCGCACGAGATGCCGATGGCGCCGACGATGCGCTGGCGCATGCCGCCCGACATCTCGTGGGGATGCTGGGAAAGGCGCGTCTGCGGCGATGGGATGCGCACCGCCTCGAGAAGCTTGCGGGCGCGGGCCCAGGCCGTCGCGCGCGTCGCCCCCTCGTGCACGCGGATCGGCTCCGCCACCTGGTCGCCGATGGTGAACAGCGGGTTGAGCGAGGCCATCGGGTCCTGCAGGATCATGGCGATGCGCTTGCCGCGCACGCGGCGCATCTCCGCGTCGGACTTGGCGAGCAGGTCCTCGCCTTCGAACAGCATGCGCCCCGCGGCGACGCGCGCCGCCGGCGGCAGCAGACGCAGGATGGTGAGCGCCAGCGTGCTCTTGCCCGAGCCCGACTCGCCGACGATGCCCAGCGTCTCGCCGGCATTGATCCTGAGCGACACGTCGTCGACCGCGCGCACGATGCGGGCGCCGCGGGCCGAGACGTAGTGGGTCGACAGCCGCTCGATCTCGAGCAGCGCGCGCGGCGCAGCCGCCGGGCTGCGCGCGGGCGCCGACGCCGGGGAGGCCTGCTCAGAGCTGGCGAAGCTGGGGATCGAGTTTGACACGGAGCCAGTCACCCAGAAGGTTGGCCGAGAGCACCATCAGCATGATGCAGGTGCCGGGCAGAACGGTGAGCCACCAGTAGCCCACCATGAGGCCCTTCTTGCCGTCGGCCAGCATCAGCCCCCACGCCGGCTTGGGCGGAGGCACGCCGACGCCGAGGAACGACAGCGCGGCCTCGGTCACGATCACCACCCCCAGCATCAGGGTGCCGAGCACGATGGCGGAGTTGAGCACGTTGGGCAGGATGTGGCGGAGCATGATGGTCCGCTTCGAGCACCCCGCGACGATGGCGAGGCGCACGAACTCGCGCTCCTTGAGCGAGAGCACCTCGCCGCGGATGACGCGCGCATAGCGCGTCCAGTAGACGGCGCCCAGGATGATGACGATGTTCATCTCGCTGGGGCCGACGATGGCGGTGAGGAAAATGGCGAAGGTCAGCGCCGGCAGCGCCAGCCACGTGTCGGTGATGCGCATCACCACCTGGTCGACCCAGCCGCCGAGATAGCCGGAGATGATGCCGAGGCCGGTGCCGATGACGCCGGCCACCATCACCGCGGTGAAGCCCACCACCATCGACACCCTGGCGCCGAAGATGAGCCGGGACAGCACGTCGCGGCCCAGGTGATCGGTGCCCAGGAGATGCTCCATCGTGCCGCGCGCCTCCCACGCCGGTGGCCGGAAGCGGTGGGCGAGGCTGCCGACCTCGGGGTCGTAGGGCGCCAGCGCATCGGCGAAGATCGCGACGAAGGCGATGCCGACGAGGATCGACACCGCCACCACGGGAAAGCCCTCGAGACCGCGGGCAACGTCGGCGCGTTCGGGCAGAGGGACGGCTTCGGAGCGCATGGCCATGGCGTCAGCTCCCCAGTCGGATGCGTGGGTCGATCACCGCATAGAGGATGTCGACCAGCAGGTTCACCACCACGATCATGGCGCCGCCCAGCAGCACCACCGCCTGCACCACCGGGAAGTCGCGGAAGGTGATGCCCTCGTAGAGCAGCCGGCCGATGCCGGGCCAGGCGAACACGGTCTCCACCACCACCGCGACGTTGATCATGATGACGAGGTTGATGCCGGCCAGCGTCAGCACCGGGATCAGCGCATTCTTGAAGGCATGCTTGGCGATGACGAGAGATTCCGGCAGGCCCTTGAGGCGGGCGAGCTTGATGTACTCCGACCCTAGCACCTCCAGCATGGAGGAGCGGGTGAGCCGCATGTGCGCGGCGGCGAAGTACCAGCCGAGGGCGAAAGCGGGCATCAGCAGGTGCCACACCGTGCCGGACCCCGACGAAGGCAGCCATTCGAGGTAGACGGAGAAGAACAGGATCAGCACCAGGCCGATCCAGAACGAGGGCAGCGACAGCCCCAGGAGCGAGAAGATCTTGCCCGCCTTGTCCCAGAAGCGCCCCACGCGCACGGCGGCGAGGATGCCGCTCGGGATGCCGATCAGCAGCGAGAAGGCCATGGCCGCCAGCGCCAGGAGCAGCGAGTTGGGCAGGCGCGACACGTAGAGGTCGAACACCGGCGTGCGGTAGTAGAAGGATTGGCCGAGGTCGCCCGTCAGGAAGCTCGCCACGAAGCTCCAGTACTGCACCCAGATCGGCTGATCGAGCCCGAAGCGCTCGCGCATGGCGTCGATGTCGGACTGGCTGGCGCCCGGCTCCACCAGCAGCGTGGTGGGATCACCGGTGAGGCGGATGAACAGGAAGATCGTGAGCGAGAGCAGGAAAAGCGACAGCAGCGAGTATCCGATCCGCCGAATGATGTAGCGCGTCATGCCGGCACTCCTGCGCCCCACGTCAGATGCGGGGCGCCCGCGGGCAATCGGCTGCCGAGCGCGTCCCAGTCGTCCTGCATGTGCTGGTCTCCGCGTTGCGTCACTTGTCGTTCAGGGTCACGTCCTCGTAAGGCGCCGAGTAGGCGTGCCCGGCGATCAACCCGAGCCCCGACTCTTTCACGCGCGGACCGGCGGCATTGATGAAGGCCAGTTGCCAGATCGGCGCATAGATCGTCCGCTCCTGCACCAGCTGCTGGATCTTGTGCAGCAGCGCCTCCCGCTTCTTGAGGTCGAGCTCGGCCGCCTGCTGGGTGAACAGGGCGTCGATGTCGGGGTAGTTGCCGTAGACGTAGGTGCCGCCCTTCACCACGAAGGCCTGCAGGCGCGTGGCGGCGTTGCCGAAGGCTCCGCTCGCACCCTGGATGAGGTTCTTGTAGCTCCTCTCGGAATAGCCCTTGAAGAACGCGGCCCGCTCGAGCGGCCGCAGCTTGGCGCGAATCCCGATCGCCTGCAGATTGTTGATCACCGTCTCGGCGACGTTGGAGTACGACACGTCGCAGTAGTAGTCGCCCGCATCGAAGCCGTTGGGATGGCCGGCCTCCGCGAGCAGCTTCTTTGCCTTGGCGGGATCGTAGATCGGCTCCGGCGGCTGCCAGTAATATTCGAAGTTGTCGGGGACGATGCTGCCGGTGACCTTCGAATGGCCGAGCGTCAGGGCCTGATTGATGCTCTTGCGGTCGATGGCAAGGCTTGCCGCCAGTCTTACGCGCGCATCGTGCCAGGGCGAGTTGGCATCCCATTGATCGGCGAAGTAGAGCCAGAAGGGGGCCTGGATGACGGTCGGCTTGAGGCTGAGCCCCTTGGTGCGCTCGATCTCCTCGGCGAGCTCGCCGCGGATCGAGTAGGCGATGTCGATCTCGCCGCGCTTGAGTGCTGCCAGCCGCGTCGACTCGTCGGGAATCACCTTGAAGCGCAGATGCGGCACGGACGGCTTCTTGCGCCAGTACTGGTCGAAGGCGTCCATGGCCAGCTCGAGACCGGGGGTGAAGGAGACGAACTTGTAGGGACCCGCGCCGATGGGCGCCTTCTTGAAACCTTCATCGCCCACCTGCTCGATGTACTTCTTGGGCACCACCCAGGCGGCGCCGGTGGCACTCGCATAGAAGGTCAGAAAGTCGGGCCAGGCCTCCTTCAGCTTGAAGCGGACGTGCTGGGCATCCGGTGTTTCCACCTCGGCGACGTGATCCTTCAAGGGCTTGGCCGATGATCCGCGGTAGCGCTCGAAGGAGAACTTCACGTCCTGCGACGTCACCGCTTCGCCGTTGTGGAATTTCACCCCGTTGCGCAGGACGAACTCGTAGGTCCGCCCGCCGTCGGAGACCGACCAGGACTCGGCGAGGCTGGGCGCGAACGCCTTGCCGGGCATGGGCTTCACCATTGCGTCGTGGAGCGCGTAGTAGACCATGTAGGGCGTGATGATGCCCGACATTTCCGCGGGGTCGAACCATGTCGGCGCCAGAGAGACGTGAACGCCCCACGTCAGCTGGCCCTCCGCGCCCGCGGCGCTGGCCGGACCCGGCCCGCCGGCCGCCAACGCCAAGGCGAGAATGGCGAGCGCGCCTCGGCGCGTGGTGCCGGTGATGCCGCCTCCACGAGCCGTCAGGGTGCGGCACGATGCGAGCTCGAGCCCCGAGCCGAGCGATTCCCGGGTATCGCCTCGGTCGCCGATCATCGTTTCCTCCTCAATTTCATTGAACGTGCTTTGCGCCACCGCGTGCACTTTCTCCTACTTGGCCTTCAAGGTTACGTCCTCGTAGGGTGCCGAGTAGGCGTGGCCGGGGATCAGGCCGAGGCCGGATTCGCCGATGCGCGGACCGGCGCCATTGATGAAGGCCAGCTGCCAGATGTGGGCGAACATGGTGCGCTCGTGCACGAGCTGCTGGGCCTTGTGCAGGATGGCCTCGCGCTTCTTGTTGTCGAGCTCGGTGGCCTGCTGCTTGAACAGGTCGTCGATGTCGGGATAGCTGCCGTAGGAGAAGGTGCCGCCCTTGACGACGAAGGCCTCGAGCCGCGTGGCGGTGTTGCCGAAGGCGCCGCTCGCCGCCTGGATGATGTTCTTGAGCTTCTTCTCGGCGTTCTCCTTGAAGAAGGCCGCGCGCTCCAGCGGTCGCAGCTTGGCGCGGATGCCCACCGACTGCAGATTGTTGATTACCGCCTCGCCGAGATTGGCGTAGGTGTTGTCGCAATAGTAGTCGCCGGCATCGAAGCCGTTGGCATAGCCGGCCTCGGCCAGCAGCTTCTTGGCCTTGGCCGGGTCGAACACCGGCGGCGGCGGCGCCCAGTAGTGCTCGAACGTGTCGGGGATGATGCTGCCCGTCACCCGCGAATGACCGAGCGTCAGCGCCTGGTTGATGGTCTTGCGGTCGACCGCGAGGCTTGCCGCCAGCCGCACGCGCGCATCGTGCCAGGGCGACTTCGGGTCCCACTGGTCGGGGAAGTAGAGCCAGAA
>DASRDL010000509.1:0-20138 GCA_035652635.1 Hyphomicrobiaceae bacterium
CGCGACAAGGTGGTGACGGCGTTCCTCGAAGTCAGCCGCATGCAGATCTGAGGAGTGTGTCGTGAGAGCTCTGGCCATCGCCGCCACCGGCATGAAGGTGCAGCAGACCAACGTCGAGGTCATCGCCAACAACATCGCCAACATCAATACGACCGCCTTCAAGCGCTCGCGTGCGGAGTTCACCGATCTGCTCTACCAGGCCGAGCGTGCCGCCGGCGCACCGAGCCGCGGCGGCCAGGAAGCCATTCCCGAAGGCGCCCAGATCGGCCTCGGCGCACGCACCGCCGCCATCCGCAACCTGCACATGCAGGGTGCGCTGACCAGCACCGGCAACAAGCTCGACCTGGCGCTCAACGGCCGCGGCTGGTTCCAGGTCGCCGGCACCAACGGCGAGAACCTCTACACGCGGGCCGGCGCCTTCAACAAGAACGCCACCGGCCAGATCGTGACCGTCGACGGCTACGTGGTGCAGCCGGCGATGACGATTCCTCCCGATGCGAGCGATGTCATCGTCAACGAGACGGGCCAGGTCTACGTGCGCGTCGGCACGCAATCGACCCTGCAGCTGATCGGCCAGCTCACCGTGGCGACCTTCACCAACGATGCGGGGCTGGAGGCGCTCGGCGGCAACCTCTACCGCGAGACGACGGCCTCGGGCGCGGCCGTGACCGGCGTGCCGGGCGATCCCGGCATCGGCACTGTCCAACAGGGGTATCTCGAGAACTCCAACGTCGATCCGGTCAAGGAGATCACCGAGCTCATCGCCGCGCAGCGCTCCTACGAGATGAACTCAAAGGTGATCCAGGCCGCCGACGAAATGTATGCCACCGTGGCCAAGGGACTGCGCTAGCCCATGCATACGCTCCCGTTGCGGCGATCGGCATTGTGGCTGGCGGGGCTCGTGGCGGCGTGGGCCTCGACGTGCCTGGTGCTGCCGGCGCGGGCAGAGGAGCTGGAGCTGCCGGTGCCGAGAGCGGTCGTCTATCCTGGCGACGTGCTCGCCGACGAGATGCTGATCGAGCGCGCCTTCATCGCCCATACGGTGGCGCGCGCCACCGTGTTCGAGGCGCGCGAGGCGGTGATCGGCAAGGTCGCACGGCGCACGCTGCTGCCGGGCCAGCCCATTCCGACGAGCGCCGTGCGCGATCCCTACCTGGTGGTGCAGGGCAAGCCGGTGCTGGTCGTGTACGAGCAGGGCGGCCTCGTCATCTCCATGCGCGCGCTCGCCTTGCAGAACGGCGGCGCCGGCGACGTGGTGAGCCTGCGCAACACCGACAGCGGCGCCACCATAAAGGGAACGGTGGCGGCCGACGGCAGCGTGAGGCTCGAAGGCCCATGACGCGCCGGCTCTATCCGCTGCTTCTCGCTCTCGTGGGCTGCCTGTCGGGCTGGCAGGCGCAGGCGGCCACGCGCATCAAGGACATCATTTCGGTGCAAGGCGTGCGCGCCAACCAGCTCGTCGGCTACGGCCTCGTCATCGGGCTCAACGGCACCGGCGACAGCCTGCGCAACTCGCCCTTCACCGAGCAGTCGCTGCAGTCGATGCTCGACCGCATGGGCATCAACGTACGCAACGCCAAGGCGCGTACGCGCAACGTCGCCGCCGTCATCGTCACCGCCGACCTGCCGCCGTTCGTCGGCAAGGGCTCGCGCATCGACGTGACGGTCTCGTCGCTGGGCGATGCCACGTCGCTGGCCGGGGGCTCGCTGATCCTGACCCCGCTGATGGGCGCCGACAACCAGATCTACGCCGTCGGCCAGGGACCGCTGGCGGTCGCCGGCTTCGCCCAGGGCGGCAAAGCCGAGACGCTGACGCAGGGCGTGCCGACCACCGGCCGCATCCCCAACGGCGCACTGGTCGAGCGCGAGGCGCCGGGCAACCTCGGCGACGAGAAGCAGCTGGTGCTGGAGCTGCGCAACCCCGACTTCAAGACCGCGGTGAACGTGGCCGACGCCATCAACGCCCACACCATGCAGCGCTACGGCGTCAAGGTCGCGCGCGAGCGCGACCTGCGCGCCGTGGCCGTCAACCGGCCGTTCTTCATCAATCCCGCGCGGTTCCTGGCCGAGATCGGCGAGCTGGCCGTGGAAACCGACGTGCCGGCGCGCGTCGTCATCGACGAGCGCACCGGCACCATCGTCATCGGCAAGGACGTGCAGATCTCGACGGTCGCCGTCGCCCACGGCAGCCTGACGGTGCGCATCACCGAGACGCCGCGCGTGTCGCAGCCCTTGCCCTTCTCGAGGGGCGAGACCGTGGTCACGCCCGAGACCTCGGTCGCTGCCGAGCAGTCGGGCGGCAACCTCGCCATCGTCAGGGGCACCAACCTGCAGACGCTGGTGGCCGGCCTCAACCGCATCGGCCTGAAGCCCAACGGCATCATCGCCATCCTGCAGGCCATCAAGTCGGCGGGCGCGCTGCAGGCGGACCTGGTGGTGCAATGAAGCCCGCGGCGCCACATTGTCCGACACCCCGGCGGCGGCTCTCGGCCGCCGTTGCCGCGATCTGGGTCGCGATCGCGGCCTGTGGCCAAGCGGTGCAGGCGCAGCAGGCCTGGGAGACCGTGGTCGTCGCCACCGCGCCCGCGCCCGAAGCTCACGAAGCGCCGCCCGCGCGCTCGCGGGCGCCGCGCATTCCCAGGCAGTCCGCACCCGCGGCCGCCCTGCCGCCTGCTTCTGCGGTGCCGGCGGCGGCGCCGGACGAAATGCCGCCGCTGGCCAGGATCGCCACGCAGACGCTGGGTGCCTCGGGCAGCACCCGCGCGGCGGCCGAAGCGCTGGCGGTCGAGGGGCGCGCCGCCCGGGACTATTGCACCAACATCGCCGACGCAGCGGCGGATGCCAGGCTCGCGTGGCAGAAGCGGACGCTCGTGGACCTGGAGCAGGAGATCGCCAAGCGCCTGGCGCAGCTCGAGGAGAAGACCGCCGAGCTGCAGGCCTGGCTCGCCCGCCGCGAGGAGTTCTCCAAGAAGGCGCAGGCGGCAGTGGTGACGATCTATGCGCGCATGCGCCCGGACGCCGCGGCGGCGCAGCTCGTGGCCATGGACGAGGAGACGGCGGCCGCGGTGCTGACCAAGCTCGACCCGCGCAATGCCAGTGCCATCCTCAACGAGATGGATGCAACCCAGGCTGCGCGGCTCGCGGCCACCATCAGCGGCGCGGCCAATCCGAGGCTTCCCGGCCGGGCCCGACAGCAGGCAGCGGAGAAGAAGTCGTGACCCGGGCAGCCCTGTCGTCCTTCGCCGCCCTGGCACTGCTCGCCGGTTGCGCCGACAAGCTCGCCGACTTCAACCGCGAGCCGCACCTCACCCCGGTCGGCTCCGGGCTGCACCCCAACCGCACGCCCATGCTGATCCATCCGCAGGCAACGCGGCCGCGCGAGGACAGCTCGTTCTGGCAGGACGCCAGCGCCGACCTCTTCCGCGACCCCAGGGCCACGCGCGTGGGCGACGTTGTGACGGTGAAGATCTCCATCAAGGACAAGGCGTCGCTCGACAGCACGACGGAGCGCTCGCGCGATTCGAAGCACACGCTCGGCTACGACCTGAAATACGACGTCAATCTGGGCTGGCTCAAGGGCTCGGGCGACGCCACGGTCGCTTCCAACCTCGATGCCAAGACCTCGCACAAGGGCGAAGGGGCGGTCACGCGGTCGGAGAGCATCGACCTGTTGGTCGCCGCCGTGGTCACCGAGGTGCTGCCCAACGGCAACCTCGTCATCAGCGGCACGCAGGAGGTGCGCGTCAACCACGAGGTGCGCGTGCTGAGCGTGGCCGGCGTGCTGCGCCCGCGCGATATCGCCACCGACAATACCGTCTCCTACGACAAGATCGCGGAAGCGCGCATCTCCTACGGCGGGCGCGGCCGCATCACCGAGATCCAGCAGCCCGGTTGGGGCCAGCAGCTCATCGACCTGATCTCTCCGTTCTGACATGGCGAACGAGCCCGACACCACAGAGCCGACAGCCGACCCGGAGGAGGCGGCAGCGCCTCGTCCGGCGCCGCCGAAGTCCTCGCTCGTCTCGCTGGTGGTCGAGGCGGCGTTCCTCACCTGCTTTGCGGCGGGCGTCGGCGGCCTGTTCGGCATGATGGTGCTGGGCGGCGGCGATCACGGCCGCGGCAAGTCCGGCGCCGCCGTCCATCAGGCCAAGAAGCCGCGCCCGGCCGAGGCGGACCAGCTGCGCCCGATGCCGGCCATCGTCACCAATCTCGCCAGTCCGCAGAAGACGTGGATCAGGCTCGAGGCCTCGATCCTCGCCAGCGACCCCGGGGCGGACAACAGCTCCATGGCGGCGGCCATCGCCGAGGACGTCGTCGCCTACCTGCGCACCGTGCCGGTGACGCAGCTGGAGGGTCCGAGCGGCTTCTTGCATCTGCGCGAGGACCTCAACGATCGCGCTCGCATCCGCAGCGGGGGCAAGGTGAGGGAGCTGGTGATCCAGTCGCTGGTGCTCGAATGACGAGGTTGATCGGTGCCCTGCTGATTCTGCTCCTCGCCGCTGCACCGGCCGCGGCCCAGGTGCCGAGCCTGGAACAGCTGGTGCCCGCCGGCGATGCCACCGCGGCCGGCCGGATCATCCAGCTCATCGCCGTCATCACCGTGCTGTCGGTGGCTCCGGGCCTGCTCATCATGGTGACCTGCTTCACCCGCTTCGTGGTGGCGCTGTCGTTCCTGCGTGCCGGCCTCGGGCTGCAGACCACCCCCGCCAACCTGATCCTTATCAGCCTCGCCCTGTTCATGACGTTCTACGTGATGGGCCCCACCTTCGACAAAGCCTGGCAGGGCGGCGTGCAGCCCCTGATGGAGAGCAAGATCAGCGAGGGCGAGGCCTATGCGCGCATCAGCGCCCCGTTCCGGGCATTCATGCGCGCCAACGTGCGCGACAAGGACCTGAAGCTGTTCGCCGACCTCGCCAGCGACGGCCTGCGCGTGCGCGCCGACGACCCCGAGATCGATCTGCGCGTGCTCATTCCCGCCTTCATGATCTCCGAGCTGCGGCGGGGGTTCGAGATCGGCTTTCTCATCGTCCTGCCGTTCCTCGTCATCGACATGATCGTCGCCACGCTGACCATGTCGATGGGCATGATGATGTTGCCGCCGACCGTCATCTCGCTGCCCTTCAAGGTTCTGTTCTTTGTGCTGATCGACGGTTGGAACCTGTTGATCGGCGGCCTCATACGCTCCTTCGCCTGAAATCAGCCGTAAGACATCGGTTGGGTGTTAAGCATTATGCAATGATTGTCATTTAACCATGGGGGTATGGCAGGTTGGAGTTTTAGATAGGGGAACTCCAGGCCACTCGTGCTCTGCCAAACGGGCCTAGCCCCGGTGGTCCCCAGCTGTAAACCAAATGTACCCCCCGGGGGAGATTGCATATGAGCAGCATCAACACCAACGTCGCAGCGATGACCGCGCTGCAGTCACTCAGCCATACCAACAAGATGCTCACCGAGACGCAGAACCACGTCTCGACGGGCTTGCGCGTTTCCGAGGCGTCGGACAACGCCGCCTACTGGTCGATCGCCACCACGATGCGGTCGGACAAGTCGGCCCTGTCCACCGTCCAGGACGCGCTCGGTCTCGGTGCCAGCGTCGTCGACGTGGCCTACACCGCCGTGAACAGTGCCATCGACGTGGTCAGCGAGATCAAGAAGAAGCTGGTCGCGGCCAAGGAGCCCGGCGTCGACAAGACCAAGATCCAGACCGAGATCACCGAGCTGCAGAAGCAGCTCAGCGGCATCGCCACCTCGGCCTCCTTCTCGGGCGAGAACTGGCTGTCGGTGGATTCGAGCGCGGCCGGCTTCACTGCCACCAAGAGCATCGTCGCCTCGTTCACGCGCACCGGCAGCTCCGTGTCGGTCCAGACCATCGCCATCGATACTTCGGCCATGGACCTCTTCGACGCCAACACCGCCGCCACCAACGCCGCCGCCGGCATCCTCGATGCCAACCGCACCACGACCGGCGCCATCGACAACACCGCCACCACCTGGTCGATCTCAAATCTCTCGATTTCGGCCACGACGACCGACTCCACCCTCGACTCCTACATTTCCGGCGCCGACGCCGCCATGAAGGAGATGACGGACGTCGCCAGCAGCCTCGGTGCGGTGAAGTCGCGCATCGATCTGCAGCAGAACTTCGCCAAGAGCCTGATGGACGCGCTCGATCGCGGCATCGGTGCGCTGGTCGACGCCGACATGAACGCGGAGTCGACGCGGCTGCAGGCGCTGCAGGTGCAGCAGCAGCTCGGCATCCAGGCGCTGAGCATCGCCAACTCCTCGAGCCAGAACATCCTGCGCCTGTTCCAGTAACACGAGGGCACTACCGCAGGCGAAGCCGGCCGCGCCTAAAGCGCGGCCGGTTTCGTTATTGCTTACCGACAGTTAACGCAATTCCCGCGCAAGGTTCGGGAGCCAATATCGCGGCCGATTTTCCGCAATGGGGCCGCGATGATCGGGCGAGCGCAGCTGGAGCGCCTTTGGAGCAACCTGCTCGGGCTGGGCGGGCGCAGGCTCGCCGTGCTGGCGCTGGTGGGCACCACCGTGTTCGCCACCGTCGGCTTGAGCGGCTACTACCTGAGCCGGCCGGACTTCGAGACCCTCTACTCGGGCCTCAACGCGCAGGACGTGAGCCGCATCGGCGCCGCCCTCAAGGAGGCCGGCATCACCTTCGACGTGAACGCCAGCGGCACCTCCGTGCTGGTGCGCCGTGGGCAGACCACCCAGGCGCGCATGCTGCTGGCCGAGAAGGGACTGCCGAGCAACGCCAATGCCGGCTACGAGCTGTTCGACAAGCTGGGCTCGATGGGCCTCACCTCCTTCATGCAGGAGATCACGCGCGTGCGTGCGCTGGAGGGCGAGATGGCACGGACCATCCAGGGCATGCGCGGCGTCAAGGCCGCCCGCGTGCACATCGTCCTGCCCGACAACGGCTCGTTCCGCCGCACCCGCCAGCCGCCTTCGGCCTCCGTGATCGTCCGCACGGAGCAGGCCAACGACTTCTCCGCGGCGCCGGCCATCCGCCATCTCGTCGCCGCGGCGGTGCCGGGCATGACCGTCGACCAGGTGACGGTGCTCAGCACCGACGGAACGATCCTGGCCTCGGGTGGCGACCAGGCGAACGCCACGCCGGCCAAGACCATGAGCCTCGAGAAGGCCGTCGCCCGCGAGCTGCAGGAGAACATCGCCAAGACGCTCGCTCCCTACCTGGGCTTCAACAACTTCGAGATCAGCGTCGCCGCGCGCCTCAACACCGACAGGCGGCAGATCAACGAGACGGCCTTCAATCCCGAATCGCGGGTGGAGCGCTCCGTGCGCGTCGTCAAGGAGACGGGCAACCAGCAGAACACCAACTCGCGCACCGCCGTCGGCGTGGAGCAGAACGTCCCGGCCGAGCAGACCGCCACGGCCTCCTCCGGCGACCAGTCGAAGCGCTCCAACGAGCGCCGCGAGGAGCTGACCAACTATGAAGTCAGCTCCAAGACGATCTCGACCGTCAGCGAGGGCTACAAGGTGGAGCAGCTGACCGTCGCGGTGGTCATCAACCGCAAGCGGCTGCTGGCGGCCCTGGGCGAGGGCGCCGGCCAGGAGGCCATCGACAAGCAGATCAAGGAGGTCGAGCGGCTGATCGAGACGGCGGCCGGCATCGATGCCAAGCGCGGCGACCGGGTGACCGTGGCCGCCCTCGAGTTCCAGCAGGGAAATCAGCTCGAGCCGGTCGCGGGCCCGAGCATCCTCGAGCAGCTCCTGGGGCACGTGGGCAGCATCGTCAACGCGCTCGCCATCCTCGGTGTGTCGGCGCTGCTGATCTGGTTCGGCCTCCGGCCGGCGACGAAAGCGCTGCTCGAGGCCAAGGTGCGCGAGCCTGAGCCGGTGGCCAGGCTGCAGGCCGAGCCGCAGTCGGCCGCAACGGCCTCCGCCGCGCCGGCCGTCACGGGCGAAGGGGCGCCCAATCTCATCGCCGACCTCACCGAGAAGCTCGGACGCACGCCTCTGAAACGGCTCGAGCAAATGATCGACTACGACGAGGAACAGGCCGCGGCCATCCTCAAGCAGTGGATGCGGGGGGCGGAGAGAGCATGACCGCGGCTGCCATTGCCCGCTACCTGCCCGAGTTCGAGGCCGGCGAGCCCAGGGTCGCGCGCGGCTGGCCCGATCCCGCGCTCCAGAGCAAGACTGCGGCCCGCGATGCCGCCTTCCAGGAAGGTGTCGCCAGCGGCAGGGCCGCCGCCGAGGCCGAGCTCGCCGACCGGCTGGCCCAGGAGAAGGCCCGCCTTGAGCGCGAGCTGACGGCGGCGCGCGCAGCCTGGACGCAAGAGGAGAGTGCGAAGCTCGCGGCGCAGCTCGTGGCAGGCCTCGACGGGATCGAGGCGCGGCTGGCGGAGACCGTGGCGCGCCTGCTCGAGCCTTTCCTCGCCGAGCAGGTACGGCGCCGGGTCGTCGCCGACCTTGCCGAGACCTTGAACGTGCTGCTCGCACGCGAGCCGGCCCTGGCGGTGAGCGTCCGTGGAGCGGCGGACCTGATCGAGGCCCTGCGCGGGCACCTGGCGGGCGAGCTCGAGCACATCTCCTTCCACCCCGGCCCGGCGAGCGAGCTCAGCGTCACCGCGGGCCAGACCCTGATCGAGACGCGGCTCGGCGCGTGGGTGTCGGCGATAAAGGAGGCAGCGGCGTGAGCGGCAGCGAGGAAGGCAACGCGCACGAGCTCGTCATCATCCGCCGCCGCGGCCACTCCGACGAGGGCGGCCATCACGGCGGCGTGTGGAAGATCGCCTACGCCGACTTCATGACGGCGATGATGGCGTTCTTCCTCGTCATGTGGCTGATCAACTCGACCGACAAGAAGACGCTGACGCAGGTTGCAACGTATTTCAATCCGCTGCGTCTGACCGACAAGAAGCCGGCCCCCAAGGGCCTGCACGAGCCCGACGGCAGCGAGTCCACCCAATCCGGCCAGGCGGCCGCGAAGGGCACAAAGACCAAGGAAGGCAAGGCCAAGGGCGCCAGCAAGCGGGACGAGTCGGATGTCGGCGAGGTGCGCGCGCGCGGCGAGGAGTTCAAGCGCGGCAACGAGAGCCAGAAGCACGACGCCCAGGCCGGCGTCGGCGGCGACCCCGAGCATAGTGTGCGCCAGGCCACCGGGCGGGCCTACCGCGATCCCTTCGACACGGTACCGCGGTCCGAGATCATGCCGGGCGAGCCCGCAAGCGGAAGGGCCGAGGAGAAGTCGGACAGCCCCTCCACGTCCCAGCCGTTCGCGCGCCAGTCCGCCGGCGAGGCGCCCGAGCGGTCGTCGAAGGACAACGACGGCCAGCCGGCCAAGGGCGTCGCCAGGGAGTCTCGGGACGGCGCGGAGGCCGGCAAGGCGGCAAAGGAGGGTGCCAAGGCCGCGAAGGATGGCGAGATGGCCGCAGGTGACGGCGCGGCGGTTGCGAAGGAGGGAGCCAAGGCCGCAAAGGATGGGGGCGCAGCCGCGCAGGCGGCGCGTGAAGCCGCCGACCGCGCCGATGCGGCCGAGCTGGAGAGCGCCATCAAGCAGGCGATCGCCGAGGTGCTGCCGGGCAGCGTCCCCAACATCGAGGTGAAGGTGGTGCCCGAGGGCGTGCTGATCAGCCTCACCGACGACTACGAGTTCGGCATGTTCGCCATCGCCTCGGCCGAGCCGCGTCCGGCGATGATCGTCGTCATGGACAAGCTGGCGAAGATACTCGCCGGCCGCCCGGAGCCTCTGGTCGTGCGCGGCCACACCGATCGCAGACCCTATCGCACGGCCGCCTACGACAACTGGCGTCTGTCGGCTGCGCGCGCGCACATGGCCTATTCCATGCTGGCGCGCGGCGGCATCGACGAGAAGCGGTTCGAGCGGATCGAGGGCTACGCCGACCGCAGTCTCAGGGTGCCCGACGATCCGGAGGCGGCACAGAACCGGCGCATCGAGATCCTGTTGCGGAAGCAGACGCCATGAGCGCGTGCAGGCTTGCCTTGCTTTTCCACCTCACCCTGGGAGCGGCCATGCTGGGTGCGCTCCCGGCCCTGGGCGCGGAGGCCGCACGGCAGCCCTATGAGCTGATCCGCGCGCTGCGCTCGACCCAGGATCGGATCGCAGGCGGCGATGCGGCCGCGTTCCTCTCCTATCGGACCATGCTGTCCGAGCAGGCCACGCTTTTCGCCGATGCTGCCGCGGACGTGTGGGCGGACCCGCGCAACGTACGCGCCGCGGTCGCCTTCGTGCTCAGCGGCGGGGAACCATCGATACTGAGGAAGCTCGTGCCGCTCGCCACCGGGCGGGAGCAGGTCCTGGTGAAGGCGGCGCTGGCCTACGGCGAGAACCGCAACGCGGAAGCCGCCAAGCTGCTCGCCGATCTCGACCCGCGCACCCTCGACGGCAGCATCGCCGGCCACATCGCCTTGGTGCAGGCCGAGCTCGTGGCCAAGAAGCAGCCCGAGAAGGCGCTGGCGCTGCTCGGCGACGCGCGGCTGCTGGCCCCCGGCACCATGATCGAGGAAGCGGCCCTGCGCCGGGAGGCAACGCTGGCCGCCGAACTGGGTGCTGGCGATCGCTTCGAGAAGCTGACGATGCAGTATCTGCGCCGCTTCCCCAACTCCGCGCACATGGCGACCTTCAGGCGCCAGTTCGCCCAGGATGTGGCCAGGCGGTCCATGGCCGACGACCCGGACCGCAGAGCCCGCATGGCGGCCATCATAAGCGGCCTCCCGGTGGGCCGGCAGCAGGAGCTCTACCTGGCGGTCGCCTGGGAAGGAACTAAGGCCGGCAAGGTCGATCTCGTCCGCTGGGCGGCGCGCAACGCGGCGAGCCTCGCCGAGGACGGAAGCCCACAGCAACTCCGTTCCAGGCTGTGCGAGGCGGCGGTGCTCGTCGTCACCGATGAAATCGATTCGGCACTGGCGATCCTGCGGGCGATGCCCGCCGAAAAGCTCGACGCCGAGGAGGAGGGGTTGCGGGCCGCAGCGCTGCGTCTCGCCGGCGAGATGCGCCGCCTTCCTGATCTGCCCGGGGAGGGGGCCGATCCTCCTGCCGGGACGGGCGCGATGCCGATTGTCGCGACGGCGCGCACGGCGATGGCGCGCGCGGACGCTCTGCTGGGGGGAGGTGGACGATGACGGCGAGGGGCCTTTCTGCAGGCGTGGTCACAGGTTTTGCACCGCGCATGGGCAATGCAGGGTCGAGAACGGCGGCGTCCGGCCCCGATCGCGCGCCGGGGTTCGCCGACGTGCTGCGCGACGTGGCGGCGCCCGGCCCGAGGGCCGCGCAGTCGGCCTCGCCGCAACTCGCCGAGCGCCGGACTGCCGGCCCGGAGAACGCCGCCCGCGACCTCGGTCCGTCAGCCAAGGACGAGGATGCCGGCGCGGCCCCCGACGACGGGGCGATGGCGCTCGACGTCGGCACCTCGACGGGCGCCGAGGAGGGGGCCGTGGAGGTCCTCAGCGGACAATCGCCGGCGTTGCCGGGCTTGCCGGGTTCGGCCGCCCTCGCCGCCGGTGCAGCGCCGATGCTGCCTGCCGGTCCGCCGGCGCCGGCTCCGCTCGACGCACCGGGGACCGCTCCCGGCGACACCATTGCCGTGGCGGTGCTGCCGGCGAGGTCCGCGGCCGGCCAGCCGTCCGCGCCATTCGACGTGGCGGGAATGGCGCCGGACGCCGTTTCGGCCGGATCGGCAACGACGCCTGCCGCATCACGGGGGAGCGCCTTCGCGCCGCGTGCCGCCGCGACAGGGGCAATCGCCGGCGATGCCTCACGGGCATCGGCCATGCCGGCGGCCTCCTCGCTGCCGGCCGAGGCGGCGCAGATCGATGTGCCGGCGCGGGTCACGGTGCCGGGCCCCGGCGGGGCGGCGCACATTTCCGAGCGTGCAACGGCAAGCGGTGGTGTCGTGGTGCTGGGACGCCAGGCGTACATCGCGCAGCTTCGTGCACCCGCCTCTTCGCCCATGCCCGCGCAGCCGCAGGCTCCGGCTGCCGACACCCTGACGGCACGCGCCGCGGTCGCGCCGCCGCGGGAGCGCGAGCCGGCCGGGAGTGGCGGCGGCAGCAGCGAGGATGGCGCGGGGCCGCACCCGGGCCCCGCCGGGACAGAGGACGCCGCCGTCTCGGCCACGGCGACCGAGAGCGCGCGCGCCACGGGCACATTATCGCCCACGCAGCAGGTTGCGGGCCGCATCGTCGCCGCCGCACTCGCCGCGCAGCCGGAGCATCTGCCGGCCGGTACGGCCCCGGCGATCGCCGGCGCGGTGCCCTGGGTGGCGTCCACACCGGTCGTAAGGGTGCTGCGCCTGCAGCTGCAGCCCGCGGATCTCGGCACCATCACCATCCGCCTGTCGCTCAGGGAGGATGCGCTGGACATTCGTCTCGAGGCCAGCCGCAACGGCACGGCGGGCATGCTGCAGCGGGACCAGGAGACGCTGGCACGCCTCCTCTCCTCTGCCGGCTACCGGCTCGAAGGGATGGCGGTGACGGTGACCGCAGCCGACGGCACGCAGCTGGCCGACGGCCGGGCAGCGGTGACCCAGACGGCGACAGCGCCCGAGTCGTGGGGTTCCTCGTACACCGATGCCAGGTCTTCCGGCGGGCGCCACAACGCTCCGGCCGACCCCGGCCCTTCACGCGGAAAGCAGCATGAGGACGACGACAAGAGCGGCGCTCGTCGCAGCGCTGTGGGCGGTCTCTACGTCTAGCGCGCCGGCGACCGCCATGGCCGACAACGCGTGCGAGAGCGAGATGGCGCGCGCAGCCCAGCTGCACGGCATCCCGCTGGGCATCCTCTACGCCGTTGGTCTCGCCGAGACGGGGCAGGGGGGCTCGCTCAGCCCTTACGCGCTCAACATCGACGGCAAAGCGGTCTACGCCCGCGACAAGGAGCAGGCGCTCGGCGCCTTCGCGGCGGCGCAGCGGTCGGGCGCCCGGATGATCGACGTCGGCTGCATGCAGATCAATCACCGCTACCACGCGCAGGCCTTCGCCTCGCTCGCCGACATGCTGGACCCGCCGCAGAACGTCGCCTACGCGGCGCGCTTCCTGCAGCAGCTCAAGGCGCGCGAGGGCAGCTGGACCAGGGCCGTGGCGCGCTACCACGCCGGGCCCAGCAACGACGCGGCGCAGAAGCGCTACGTGTGCCGGGTGATCGCCAACCTGGTGGCGTCGGGCTTCGGTGCATGGACCGAGCAGGCACGTGCGTTCTGCCGACAGTGACAGGGTGACCCGGCGGCCGCGCGGCCGGTTCGGACCGGGGGACGAGATCGAGGAGCGAGGATATGGCCAACACCGGATTGTCCGGACCCTACCGGTTGACGTTCGATGTCATCGATGCGGCCGTCACCCGGCGCGCGCCGGGCGTGTTCGCGCTTGGGCGCGCCGATGCGCAGGGCAGGTTCTGCGTCAACCATGTCGGCCGCGCCGACACCGACATCAGGGCGGGGCTGTGCGACCTGATCGGCTCGGACAGCCTCTTCAAGTACGACTATCTGCCCACCTCGGAAGCAGCCTTCATGCGGGAATGCGAGCTGTTCCACGACGTGCGGCCGCCGCGCACGCTGGTGCATCCCGGGCGGCCGAAGGGGACTAATTGGGAATGTCCGCGTTGCCGGATCTTTGCGCGGGCGGGGTGAGAAGATCGATGACGTCGCTCAGCGCCGCCTGGTAGCCGTGGTGCCAGTAGGCGCGCTCGGGCGAGGCGTCGTCCAGGTGCTTCTGGTCGAAGGCGGCATGCGGCGCCTCGTCCTCGAGCCATCGGCGGATGTCGTCGCGCCGCTGCTCGAGGAGCGCGATCTTGTCCAGATGAGACATGTTCAAGCCACCCGCCGACGCCCGCGACTTCTTCGTTGCCGTCACTTGTAGCCCATGCGCGTTGGATTAGCGCCAACCGCGGCTGCGGCATTTGCATAAAATTGCGCGCATTCGTGTGCCGGCGCCAAACACGCTTTCACCCATTGTTAGCGACTTGCGACCGACCGCGGGCCGGCGCCGGGAGCGCGGCCGCGTCCCTCACGCGCGCAGGCCGGCCTTCCGCAGGCCGTCGACGAAGAGCTCGATCAGCTCCGGAGTTTGATATGGGACGTTGTCGCGCACCCATGCGAGCGTGAGCGGCGGCCGATGCGTCCGCCGCACGCTCGACAGGAAGGCACGGGCCTCCTCGATGCGGCCCGATTGGGCAAGGCTGGCCGCGTGCAGGCGCTGGGCGCCTTGGAACTCTGGCCGCAGACGCAGATTCTCGCGCGTGTATGTGACGGCCTCCTCGAAGCGCCGGGCGGTGTAGTGAGCGATGGCAATTCCACCCAGGAAGCGCGCCATTTCGGGATCCACGGGGCTCAACCGCATGGCCATGCGGCCATGCTCGATGGCCTCGTCCGACCGGCCCGCAAATGCCAACCCGTGGCTGAGGTGCGAATGGGCCGCCGCCGAGCTGGGGTTGAGGCTCACTGCCTGACGGAAGGCTGCAATCGACTCCTCCGCGCGCCTCTGCATCATGGCGCCGTAGCCGAGCGCCGAGTAGCCCCACGGATTGCGGTCGTCGAGCGCGATGGCCCGCTCGGCATGCTGCCGGCCGAGAGGTACGGCCGCTTCCTTCTCGACCCAGCCCATATGGGCCGCAAACACGAGCGCAAAGCCGAGCAGCGCGTGGGCCGGGGCGTAATCCGGGCTCTGGTCGATCGCCCGGCGCAGGCACGCGATCGAGGACTCGCAATCAGGCTGCGTGAGCCGCCAGAAATCGCCTTGCGCGCGGGCGACGAGCTCCCAGGCGGTGAGGTCGACCGCCGAAAGCGAGCCGGTGCGTATGCCCTCCGAGGCGAGGACATTCGGCTCCACCGCCGCGACCACGCTCGTGGTGATCTCGTCCTGGACGGCGAAGATGTCGCCGGCGGCCCTGTCGTAGCGCTCCGCCCACCGGTGCATGCCGGTGGCGGCGTCGACCAGCTGCGCATTGATGCGCAGGCGTCTCCCGGAACGGCGCACGCTGCCCTCGAGGACATAGCGCACCCCGAGCTCGCGAGAGACCTGCTTCACGTCCACCGCCCGATCCTTGTAAACGAAGGCGGAGTTGCGCGCGATCACGAACAGCCAGCGAATGCGCGCCAGCTCGGTGATCAGGTCCTCGGTTATGCCGTCCGCGAAGTGCCCCTGGTCGTGCCCGGCGCTCATGTCGGCAAAGGGGAGCACGACGAGCGAAGGCTGGTCGGGCAGGGCCAGCCTGCGCGGCATCGCAAGCGACGGGCGCGCCTCCGCCGGCTCCTGCACCACCTCGCCGACGAAGCGAAAGCCCTTCCTCGGGAAGGTGCGGATGAGCTTCTGGGTCTCGCCGTCGTCGCCGACGGCGATGCGCGCGGCGTTGATGCGGTTGGCGAGCGCGGAGTCGGATACGATGCGTCCCCGCCAGATGCACTGCAGCAACTCGTCCTTGCTCACGACGCGTTCGCGGTTTCGGATCAAGTGGACGAGCAGATCGAAGACCTGCGGCTCGACGGGCACGAGGGCACCGTCACGGCGAAGCTCACGCACTTCCGCATTCAGCGTACATCCCTGGAACAACCAGTGCATGGCTCCGCCTCCGCCACGACGATCTTGCCCCAAACGAAAGCTTAATGAAATCCTGAGCTTCGGATGATGAATCCCTCGAGACGCGCGTCCGTCGCGTCCGCATGCTCTCCGATCGGCAACGCGGGCGAACAGCCAGCCTGCAGCTCACTTTGACCGGAGGAGGACATGCTCGAGAAGAAAGCCGCAAGGGCTTTGGCCCTGTGCATAGGACTTGCGTCGGGTCTGGCGTCGTCCAGTCCTGCGACTGCCGACGTGGTGACCGACTGGGCCGCGCGCGGCGTCGCCGTCGGTGCCGAAAGGAAGCTCCCGAACGCGCTGTTCACCCGCGCTCTCGCCATGATGCACGTGGCGATGTTCGAGGCCGTCAACGCCATCGAGCGGCGCTACCGGCCCTACAAGCTGGAGCTTGCCGCCGACAAGACGGCCTCCAGGGAGGCGGCGGCGGCCGCCGCCGCACATGCCGTGCTCGCCGCTCTCTTCCCGGACGAGAAGTCCAAGCTCGATCAGGCATTGCAGGCGTCGCTCGCCAGCATTGCCGACGGCGCGGCGAAATCGAAGGGCGTGGAGCTCGGAAAGCAGGCAGCAGCGGCGACCGTCGCCTTGCGGGCCGAGGACGGCAGCGGCGCACGCGAGAGCTACCGCCCATTCACGTCGCCGGGCGTATACGTGCCCACGGCGCTGCCGATCGAGAGCACGAGCGGGGCAATCAGGCCCTGGGTCATGGAGAAGGGCTCGCAGTTCCGGCCGCAGCCGCCGCCTGCCCTCACCTCCGAGGTGTGGACGCGGGACGTGAACGAGATTCGCGAGCTCGGCGGTCTCGACAGCAAGCGTCGAACGGCCGAGCAGACGGAAATCGGCCGCTTCTGGTTCTTTACCGGCCCGCGCACCTACACGCCCCTGGTGCAGCAGATCGTCGAGGCCAAGAAGATGGACGTCCTCGATTGTGCGCGGCTCCACGCCCTCGTGTCCATGGCCGCCGGCGACGCGTTCATCGCCGTCTTCGATGCCAAGTACACCTACAACTTCTGGCGCCCCATCACGGCGATCCGCAATGCCGACCTCGCGTCCAATGCGGCGACACCCCGCGATCCGTCGTGGACCCCGCTCGGCACGACACCCTCGCATCCAGAATATCCGTGTGCTCACTGCATCGTGGCCGCCGCGGTCGCCGAGGTGCTGCAGAAAGTCGTCGGCGATGTCGGCGAGCTCCGGCTCTCGAGCCCGACGGCGGGCGGGGTCACCCGCAAATGGAGCAGGCTCGAGGACTACAGCAGGGAGGTCGCCGCCGCCCGAATCTACGCCGGTTTCCACTACCGGTTCTCGACGGAAGCGGCGAGCGCGATGGGCAAGAAGATCGGCGAGCTCGTCGCCACGACGCAGCTCGTGCGCGCCGCCGCGCCGAAGACGGCAAAGCCGTAGGTGCCGTTCGCGCCCGAGAGGTCCCGAGGGGAAGAAGAGCGCAGGGATGGGGGCGGGTCGCTCGCAACCCGCCCCCTCTCGCGTCACGTGCGGTGAGCCGAGAAATTCCTCGCGCCATAGCCCCACACGGCCGGCCGATAAGTGCAGTCGAGGCGGCCGCCCTGGCTCGGTACCGGCATCCGGCCGATGCCGTGGCCATAGCCTGCCGAGAAGACGCAGGTGAACGTGTCGGCGGTCCAGTCCATGCCGTGTCCGCAGCTCGTCCGGCTCATGGCGAAGCGGTAGCCGCCCCATGTCGCGTCCCACTCGAGGCGGGCGTGGCAGTGAAGTCCGCTGCCGGTCACGGTGTAGCTGGCGTCGCCGTACGGGTAGACGCAGAAGCTCAGGCGATAGCCATAGAGGCTGCGGTCCGCCGCCCAGCAGCCGGTGATGCCGCCGGCCGGCGTCGGGGAGGGCACCATGATCTTGGGGGAAGGCCCGGACGGCTCGGCGATGCGCTCGGAGGCGCCGGCGGGCACGGCGGCGGAGGCGAACAGAGCTGCTATGAGCAGCCTGGAGGCGGTGCTTGTGACGGTCATGGCTCGGTCCTTCAGGTGCGGGTGTGTTGATGCCGCGCACCCTACCGGAGGGCCCTTGAACTCGTTCTGAACGCTGTGTTGGCCGCTGTTTAGAATTTGCAGGCGGGCGTTCAATTCTCCCGTCCGCGTCGCCTGCGGCCAGCCCGCGGCTAGCGCGTCGGCACCGGCCTCTCGCCGCGATAGTCGTAGAAGCCGCGCTGCGTCTTGCGGCCGAGCCAGCCGGCCTCGACGTATTTCACCAGCAGCGGACAGGGGCGATACTTGGAATCGGCCAGTCCCTCGTAGAGCACCTGCATGACGGAGAGGCAGGTGTCGAGGCCAATGAAGTCGGCGAGCTCGAGTGGGCCCATGGGATGGTTGGCACCCATGCGCATGGCCTTGTCGATCGACTCCACCGTGCCGACGCCCTCATAGAGCGTGTAGACCGCCTCGTTGATCATCGGCAGCAGGATGCGGTTGACGATGAAGGCCGGGAAGTCCTCCGAGACGGCGATGCTCTTGCCGAGGCTCTCCACGAAGCCCTTGGCCGTCGCGAAAGTCTCGTCCTCGGTGGCGATGCCGCGGATCAGCTCGACCAGCTGCATCATCGGCACCGGGTTCATGAAGTGGATGCCGATGAAGCGCTCCGGCCGGTCCGTGGTGGAGGCGAGACGCGTGATGGAGATGGAGGAGGTGTTGGTGGCGAGGATGGCGCCCTTCTTGAGCTTGGGACACAGCTCGTGGAAGATCTTGCGCTTGACGGCCTCGTCCTCGACGGCGGCCTCGATCACGAGGTCGGCCTGGGCCATGGCATCGAGATCGGTTGCGGCGCGAATGCGCTGGAGCGCGGCCTGCATCTCGGCGTCGGTGATGATGCCGCGCGAGACCTGGCGCGCCATGTTGCGCTCGATCACGCTGCGCGCCTTGTCGATCGCCTCCTTCTTGACGTCGTAGAGGGCTACGTCGTAGCCGGCCAGCGCCACGACATGGGCGATGCCGTTGCCCATCTGGCCGGCGCCGATGACTCCGACCGACTTGATGTCCAGCTGCACGCCGCCCTCGCCCTTGCGGCCACGCTCCAGTTGACCACCGGGTTTCTTCGTCTTGACGCTCGCGTCCATGGCGTCCTGCTCCTTGCAACCCCGGTTGAAAACACTCTGGGGCCTGGCTACTTGCCGGCCTTCTCCAGCTCGGCTTTCAGCTCCGGCAGCACCTGGAAGAGATCGGCGACGAGGCCGAAATCGGCGACCTGGAAGATCGGCGCCTCACCGTCCTTGTTGATGGCGACGATGACCTTGCTGTCCTTCATGCCCGCGAGATGCTGGATGGCCCCGGAGATGCCGACGGCGATGTAGAGCTCCGGCGCCACCACCTTGCCGGTCTGGCCCACCTGGTAGTCGTTGGGCATGTAACCGGCATCGACGGCGGCGCGGCTCGCGCCCACCGCCGCGCCGAGCCTGTCGGCCACCGGCTCGATGTACTTCTTGAAGTTCTCGCCCGACTGCATGCCGCGCCCGCCGGAGATGACGATCTTGGCCGCCGTCAGCTCGGGCCGGTCGGACTTCTGGATTTCGGCCTTCTCGAAACTCGAGAGGCCGACGGGCGGTGGCGCCGCGACGGCCTCTATGGGGGCTGATCCGCTGTTGCCCACCGCTGGGAAGGCAGTGGTGCGGACGGTGATCACTTTTTTCCTGTCGGCCGACTGCACCGTCTGGATGGCGTTGCCGGCGTAGATGGGTCGCTCGAAGGTGTCCGGCGACACCACCTTGATGACGTCCGAGATCTGCATGACGTCGAGAGCGGCGGCGACGCGCGGCAGGATGTTCTTGCCCGATGCCGTGGCGGCGGCGACGACGGCGTCGTAGCCGCCCATCAACCCGCCGACCAGGGATGCCACCTCCTCCGCCAGCTGATGGCCGAATTGCGGCGCGTCGGCGAGCAGCACCTTGGCCGCACCGTCGAGCCTGGCCGCAGCCTCGGCCACGCCCTTGCAGTCGGTGCCCGCCACCAGCACGTGCACGTCCTGTCCGAGCGCCTTGGCGGCGCTCATCGCCTTCGGCACGGCCGCGCTCAGCGTCTTGTTGTCGTGGTCGGCGAGGAGCAGCGTGGTCATGACAGCGCCCCCACCTCCTTGAGCTTGGCCACCAGCTCGGCCGCGTTGGCGACCTTGACGCCGGCCTTGCGACCCGGCGGCTCGACGGTCTTGAGCACCTTGAGGCGCGGGCTGATGTCGACGCCGTAGTCGGCGGGCTTCTTGACGTCGAGCGGCTTCTTCTTCGCCTTCATGATGTTGGGCAGCGATGGATAGCGCGGCTCGTTCAGGCGCAGATCGGTGGTGACGACGAGCGGCAGCTTGAGCCTCAGCGTCTCGAGGCCGCCGTCGACCTCGCGCGTGACGACAGCCGCATCGCCTTCGAAGACGAGCTTGGAGGCAAAGGTGGCCTGCGACCAGCCGAGGAGGGAAGCCAGCATCTGGCCGGTCTGATTGCAGTCGTCGTCGATCGCCTGCTTGCCGAGGATGATGAAGGCGGGCTTCTCGGCCTCGATGACGCCTTTGAGGATCTTGGCCACCGCCAGCGGCTCGACCGTCTGCCCCTCGGGCGTCTCCAC
>DASRDL010000510.1:0-9356 GCA_035652635.1 Hyphomicrobiaceae bacterium
CTCCTTGAGGCGGGCGAGCAGGTCGGCGGCGAGCGAAGGGGCAAGCCGCGCCTTCCAGGCGATCCGCACCGTCTCGGCGAGCCACCTGTCGGCCGGCCGCCCGCGCTCGGCGATGCCGAACGCCGTCCTGATCTTGAGCTCCGCCGGGTGCGGCTTGCCCTCCTCGTGGGCCACGTCGAGATCGAGGTCGAGCACGCCCTCGTTGCGGCCCCTGAGCATGGCGAGCGCACGGTGGGAGGGGATGTCGCGGATGCGCTGGCCGAAGTCGAAGTAGTCGGAGAACTTGGCACCCTCCTCCGCCTTGCCCCTGGCCACCCTGGAGGCGAGCGTGCCCTCCGACCACTCCCATTCGCGCAAGCTGCCGACGAGGGCGGCGTCCTCGCCGATGCGCTCGATCAGGATGTGGCGCGCGCCCTCGAGCGCCGCCTTGGCGTCCGCCACGCCCTTGGCGGGATCGACGAACTTGGCCGCCTCCGCCTCCGGGTCGAGCGCCGGGTCGGCGAGCAGCCGATCTCCCAGCGGCTCCAGCCCCGCCTCGCGCGCGATCTGCGCCTTGGTGCGGCGCTTGGGGCGATAGGGGGCGTAGAGATCCTCAAGCTCGACCTTGGTGGCGGCGGCGTCGATGGCGCGGGCGAGCTCCGGCGTCAGCTTGCCCTGCTCCTCGATGCTCCTGAGCACCGTCGCGCGTCGCTCCTCCAGCTCGCGCAGGTAGGAGAGCCGCTCCTCGAGCTTGCGCAGCTGCGTGTCGTCGAGGCCGCCGGTGCGCTCCTTGCGGTAGCGGGCGATGAACGGCACGGTCGACCCCTCGGCCAGCAGCTCGGCCGCCGCCGCCACCTGCGCCACGCCCACGCCCAGCTCCGCGGCGATGCGCTCGTTGATCCTGCTCATGCCGTCCTGCCCTCTCGATCTGCGATCATGCGCATCATGTCGCCCGTTGTCATGCCGGCCGCGCGCGAGCCGGTACCCGGGAGTCGCAGACTCAGCGCGCACTTGGGACACTGGGTACCGGATATTTCGCTCACGCGAAATTCCGGCATGACAGCGGCGGGTTAGCGGCAGCGCACGGCGAAGTCGACGTGGTAGTGCTCGTCGTGGCGCACCCACGCCTGGGTCTTGCTGAAGGGGACGCGGCTCATGGCCAGCGCGCCCGACGGCGCCGCCGCCAGCTTGGGTTGCAGGGCAGGATCGAAGATCACGCGCTGGATGCGGATGCCGTTGGCCCGCGCGGCGCGCTCGAGCGCCAGCAGGTGCAGCGCCATCGCCTCGAAGTCGATGCGGTAGGAGCCGTAGCGGCCGGCGGCGTCGAACTCGACCGAGTAGCCGAACCGGTTGAAGGCATGGGTCGGCAGCTCCGTCACCTGGCCGTCCTCCGTCCTGACCGGCACGTGGAAGTCGGCCGCGGTGCCATTGGCGTGCGTCCTGTGCGGCGCGAACCGGCCGCCCCAGGGCCAGCCCGACTCGGCATAGACGAAGCGCAGTTCGGGGTGCGACTTGGCGAGCTCGGCGTAGGCGTCGCGCATGGTGTCGCGCACCGATCCGTGCACGAACGTGCGGCCGGCGAGGAATCCCGCAAGGCTGTAGGCGCGATAGTTCCCGCCCGAATAGCGCAATCGGCGACCGCGCTCCAGGCTGCCGCTGGCAACGGAGCCGCGGCACACGCTCGCCGCGCCGACGTCGAGCCCGAGCCAGGCCACGTAGAGGCAGAACACGGCCGCGGCCGACAGGGGCAGCAGGACGGCGAGGAGCAGGAGCCGCCGGAGCATCCCGCTCAGCGCCCGCCGAGCCTGGCATCGAGGGCGAGCGCCGCCTCGAGCAGCACCTGGGCGCCGGCGGCACAGTGCTCCTTGGTGGTGCTCTCGGCCTCGTTGTGGCTCAAGCCGTCCTTGCAGGGCACGAAGATCATGGACGTGGGCGTGATCGTCGACATGTGCACGGCGTCGTGGCCCGCGCCCGAGATGATGTCGCGATGCGGCAAACCCAGGGCCTCCGCCCCGGCGCGCACCGCGGCGATGCAGTCGGGGTGGAACCTTATGGCGGCGATGTCGTGCAGCTTGCGCGTGGCGATCGCCACCTTGCCGTCCCGGCCGATGCGCTCGACGGCGGCATAGAGCCTCTTCTCCATGTCGGCGAGCACGGCGTCGTCGTGGTGGCGCAGGTCGACCGTCATGCGCACCACGCCGGGGATGACGTTGGGCGAGTTGGGCTCCACCTCCACGCGGCCCACGGTGCCGACCGCGGTCGGAGCATGCGCGAGCGCGATCTCCTGCACCGCCAGCGCCAGCCGGGCGCAGGCGACGAAAGCGTCGGCGCGGCGCGGCATCGGCGTGGTGCCGGCGTGCGCCTCGCGGCCGGTGATCGCCGCCTCGTACCAGCGCACGCCCTGCACGCCGGTGACGACGCCGATCACCTTGTCCTCCTCCTCCAGGATCGGCCCCTGCTCGATATGCAGCTCCAGGTAGGCGGAGAGCTTCATGGCGCCGGCCTTGGTCTCGCCGCGCCAGCCGATGCCGTCGAGCGCCGCACCGAACGTGACGCCCTCTATGTCGGCAATCGCGTCGGCCTGGGCGCGGCTGTAGACGCCGGCGAACACGCCCGAGCCCAGCATCGCCGGGGCGAAGCGTGCGCCCTCCTCGTTGGTCCAGTTCACCACCACGATCGGGGCGTTGGTCTCGTACCCGGCGGCGACCAGCGTGCGCAGCGCCTCGAGCGCGCCCAGCACGCCGAGATTGCCGTCGAACTTGCCGCCCGTCGGCTGGGTGTCGAGGTGGCTGCCGAGCGCGATCGGCGCAAGGTCCGCACGGCGGCCGGGCCGCAGCGCGAACATGTTGCCCACCTCGTCGACGGTCACGGTGGCGCCCAGCGCCTCGGCCTGGCGCTTGAACCAGGCGCGCACCTTGCCGTCCTCGGCGGTGAGGGTCTGGCGGTTGATGCCGCCCTTGGCCGTGCCGCCGAAGGCCGCGGTCTCCATCAAGGTGCCCCACAGGCGTTCCGGATCGATGCGCAGGTTGCTCGGCATGGCGGCTCCAGGCTGGGTGGTGGCGAGTTGGCCGCCATTCTCGCCGCGAGCCCGGCCCCAGGTCCAGTGCCGGGTGCGGCGCCTCCCCATCGGTGGAGCGCCGCATTGGGTCGCAGGCGCGGGCGTGCTAGCCTCGGCTCATGCCCAGCACGACCGATACGGTAAAGAAGACGCTGATCCTCACCGGGGCCTCGCGTGGCATCGGCCACGCCACGGTCAAGCGATTCGCCTCGGCGGGATGGCGGGTGATCACCTGCTCGCGCCATCCCTTTCCCGAGAACTGCCCCTGGGAGATGGGGCCTGAGGACCACATCCAGGTCGACCTCTCCGACCCGGCCGACACCGACCGGGCGATCGCCGAGATGCGCAAGCGCCTGACGGCGCAGGGCTCCCGCCTCAACGCGCTCGTCAACAATGCCGGCATCTCGCCCAAGGGCGAGGGCGGCGCCAGGCTCGGCGCCATCGAGACCTCGCTCGCCGACTGGAGCCACGTCTTCCAGGTGAACTTCTTTGCGCCGATCATGCTGGCGCGCGGCCTGATGGAGGAGCTGGCCAGGGCCAGGGGCGCAGTGGTCAACGTGACGTCGATCGCCGGCGGGCGCGTCCATCCCTTCGCCGGCGCGGCCTATGCCACCTCCAAGGCCGCGCTGGCGGCGCTCACGCGAGAGATGGCGGCCGACTTCGGGCCGCGCGGCATCCGCGTCAACGCCATCTCGCCCGGCGAGATCGACACCGCCATCCTCTCGCCCGGCACCGACCGCATCGTGCGCGAGCAGATACCGCTGCGGCGCCTGGGCGAGCCGGAGGAGGTGGCCAAGGCCATCTACTTCCTGTGCACGGAGCAGTCGAGCTACGTCAACGGCGCGGAGCTTCACATCGACGGCGGCCAGCACGTGTGAGGCGGTCGCCTGCGGCGGGGATGTGTGCTCCCGGCGGCCCAGCATACATGCGAAATGCATGCGAACGCGTCGCTGCGGGAGGAACGGCTATGCGTGCGGCGCCGCCCGTGCGATTCTCGTCCGCATGACCACCATGCGGCGGCAAGCGGGAAGCGAGACCCGCCCCCGGAGCGCTCTGCTCGGCGCGCTCGGTGCGGCGTACGCTCTGGTGGCCTTCGCCCTGGCGCTGGCGCTGTTTCTCTACGCCATCCCCTTCCTCGCCAACCTGAAGATCGCCAAGCAGGCCGTCGTCACCCCCTCGATCGATATCGGCGACCCAGGGCCGGTCGCGACTGCGGTGCTCGTGGACTCGCTGCTGATCGCCCTGTTCGGCCTGCAGCACTCGCTGATGGCGCGTCCCGGCTTCAAGCGCCGGTTGATGCGACTCGTCCCGAGCGCGCTCGAGCGCGCCACCTACGTGCATGCCTCCAACCTGGCGCTGTGGCCGGTGCTGCTGTTCTGGCAGCCGCTGCCTTACGTGCTCGTGGACCTCTCGAGCCAGCGGGCGCTGATTTCGGCCATCTACTGGCTGGGCTGGCTGATCGTGCTGCTTGCCAGCCTCAACATCGATCTCCTCGAGCTGTGGGGCGTGCGGCAGGCGATGAGCTGGGCACGCGGGGAGGCCTACGTGCCGCCGCCCTTCAGGGAGAGCTGGCTCTACCGGCGCGTCAGGCATCCGATCTATCTCGGACTGCTGATCGCCTTCTGGGCCACTCCCCAGCTCACCGCCGGCCACGCGCTGTTCGCCGCCGGCATGAGCGCCTACATCCTGATCGGCACGTGGTTCGAGGAGCGCGATCTCGTGCGCACCTACGGCGACGCCTACCGCTCCTACCGGCGCGCGGTGCCCGCATACCTGCCGCGACTGCCGACAGGCACGCCGCGGCAGGCGCCCGGTGATCGGGCGGGTACCTGAGCTGCCGTCTCGGCCTCCGGCCTCCGCCATCGCCTGCCGGACTTGTCGGACATCCGCGCCGGTCCCCGCTTACCCGGCTCCTCCTCACAGCTCCGCATCGGCGTACCAGCCGCCCCAGACCAGGTTCTGGCCTATGGTCAGCGAGACGCCCGAGCCGTTGAATATCTGCACGCTGCCGTCGGTGCCGTTGGAGACGGACGCGGACCCGGCGCCGTAGTCGGTGCCCAGGTTATTCGACCACCGCCCCGTGTTGGCCGGCGTCGTGAACGGGTAGGTCGTCACTGTCGGTGTCACCCGCTTGCGCTGCGTGAACATCGCCTGGAAGTAGACGGCGCCGCTAGGCACGCTGGACAGCGGAATGAACCACGAGGTGTTGGGCGCCTGCGTGATGGCCCGGCCCATCGGCACGCTCTTCTCGAAATATCTCAGGCACAGCGCCAGCTCCTCGCCCACCGAGCGCGGCACGAAGGCGGTCGCCTGTGCCCCCACCTCCAGCTTGAGGCGGAAGTCGAGCGTCACGTTCTGCGCCGCCGTGCCCTCGGTCCAGATCATCACGATCAGGTTCTTGAGCGACCCGCTCAGCGTGGCGGTGAGCGCCGTGAGATCGATCCAGGTGTTGGCTGCCGGCGTGATGGCGCCGACTCCGGCCACCGTCAGGTTGGAGCCCAGGAAGAAGCCGCCCGCCGTGTAGCTGCCCGAGGTCCAGTCGTTGACCACGTCGGAGGTGACGGTGTCCTCGGTGCCGGTCCACTCCAGGATGGCGTAGCGGATGGCCTGCGAGGACGAGCAGCGGATGCGCCCCGACAGCGTCACCGCCTGCCCGCGGGCATGCCGGCAGTTGATGCCCTCGATGATCTGCGCCCGGCCCATGCGCTGGGCGCTGGCCTGCGTCTGCGTCAGCCGCTGGTAGTAGGGCACGCCGTTCTCGCCGTCCTGCAGCGTGCGCACGCCGATGGCCGCCGTCTGGGTGAGCGAGTACCAGCGGTCGGGCCCGCCGTAGCTGTCGTCGGCCGTGCTCACGTCGCCGAAGGACAGGCTCACGTTGCGCTGGTCGATGCGGCCGTCGGGGTTGATGAGGAGGTTGGGCTGCACCCCGAGCTTGGGCGACAGCGGGAAGCGCACCGCCCCCGTGGTGCGGTCGGCAATGGCCGCCTCGCGCCAGGTGGACCCGTCCGGGCTCACCTTGAGGTGCCAGTCGTCGTCGCCGGTGAGGCCGTATTCGGCGCGGCCGGAGAAGCCCGTCTGGAACAGCTGGCTCGCCGTGTCGGCGGCCGAGGCCTTGTTGATCTTGACCTGGTGGCCGGCGCCGGCGTGATTGAACAGCGACGCCGGGCTCGCCACCGCCAGGCGGTTGGTGGCGTCGGGCGCGGTGCCGATGCCGAGCCTGGCGAGGCTCGCGTTCCAGGCCGACCCGTCGTGGAAGTAGAGCGTGTCCTCGTCGGCCACCCAGGCGCGCCAGCCCTCCTGCGGGGTGTAGAAGGCCCAGGCGCCGTCCTGCCAGGCGGCGATCTTGCCCGCCTGGCCGGCCCACGCCCCGCTCGGCGAGGCCGCCACGATGTAGGCGTCGCCGTCGGCCGGCGACCCGGGCGGGCTCGCCAGGTCCTTGTCGAGGACCGAGAGCTGGACCACGGCATCGAGAGCACGCAGCGCCTCGTTGTGCGTGACGTGCTTCTGGGCCTGCGCCGCGATGAGGTAAGGCAGCTGCAGGTTGGGTGTGCTGTCCATGGGGTGGGGTCTTCACCTGTCGCCGAATTTCGGCCGATGGTGGCACGCGTGCGCCGACCCGGGGATTGCAGCAATCGCCGTAAACGCCGGGGCCTAACGGCAGAGCCAGCCGATGCCGCGGTCGAAGTGGAAATGGTCCTCGTGCTCGCGGTTGTAGTCCGGCCCCAGCACGACCCGGAAATAGCGGCAGGCGCTGGCGTGCGCGGCGCGCAGGAAACGCGCTTCGGGCCCTTGGCCGCGCCATTGGCTGCGCACGCTGATGTGCCTGCCGTCGGCCAGCGTGAAGCCGCCGATGTCGATGGCGTTGGCGGTGGCGTGCTCGCTGCGCCGGCTCTTCCAGAACTTGGCGCCGATGATATTGCGGCAGGAGTAGGTGCCGAAGCTCTGCACCGCCACGACACGCTGGCCGAGGTTCTGCTGGGCGACCTCCTGCAGGTCGTATTGCAGCCAGAGCGCCAGCGCCGCCGCGGCCTCGCAGGTGACCTTGTCGAAGCCCGCCCGCACGCCGCCCGCCGTCGACATGCGCACGGCGTTGGTCCAGCCGCAGCCGTCCTTCGGCGGGCTGTCGGCGATGGCGGCGGCCTGGATGTGGGGGGCGACGAGCACGCGCCGGCAGAGAGCCGAATCGTACTTGAGCGACGCCAGCCGCCAGTCGACCAGCCACGGGTTGGCCCGGCCGAGATCGAGTGCGGGCAGCGGGTTGAGCAGGGGAGGAACGAGACCCTGACGGAAGGCGAAGGCGATGCCGCCCAGCACCAGGACGGCGAGGATCGTCTGCGGCACGCGCGAGCGGCGGCGGTGTGTCGGAGATGGGCTCGGCCTCTGCATCAGGCATCTATAGTGACCGCCGCCGACCGGGCCAAGCGTCGTCGGCAACCGATACCGCACAATGCACAGCGCGTGTGCGCCACCACGGGGGCCGACCCCCTGCGCCACCCTCAGCGCGCGCGCACAGGTGACCTCTTCGACAGGGCCTTTGCCCAGGTCTCGGCCCAGGCATGGAGGGGCAGGAAGGCGGCGAGCAGCTCCTTGCCGAGGCCCGACAGGGCGTAGCCGGCGGGGCCGTGCTCGACCAGGCCGGCGGCGCGCAGCTCTTTCAGGCGCAGATTGAGGACGCTGGGGTTGGTGGCCGCGGCCTCCTGCAGCGCGCGGAAGGTGAGGGGGCCGGAGCGCAGCTCCCACAGGATGCGCAGGCTCATGCGCCGGCCGAGCAGGTCGAGCAGGGCCATGATGGGCCGGCCGGTGGCCGAGCCGCGCACGCGCCGGCCGGGGACGGGTTGCGCCATGCTATGTTTTCCGTAGCTAAGATGCGGCGTCCATGCTATGGAACACGTAGCATGAGGAGCACCCCAATGTCTCACCCGACCGCAGTCCCCCGCATCGCTCCGGCAGAAGCGCCCTACGCAGCCGACGTGCAGGCGCGCTTCGAGGCCTTGATGCCGCCCGGAACGGCACCGCTCGTGCTGTTTCGCGTGCTGGCCCGCGATCAGCGGCTGTTCTGGCGCTTCATGGGCGGCGGCCTGCTCGACAAAGGCCACCTGTCGCTCAGGCAGCGCGAGATCGTCATCGACCGCGTCACCGCCCGGTGCGGAGCGGAATACGAGTGGGGCGTGCATGCGGCCTTCTTCGCCAGACGGGCGGGGCTGGGCGAAGCGGAGCTCCGCTCGCTGGTGCACGGCCAGGCCGGCGATGCCTGCTGGAGCCCGGAGGACGCCCTGCTGATCCGCTTCTGCGACGCCCTGCACGCCACGAGCGACATCGACGACGGGCTGTGGGCCGAGCTGCGCGCCCGCTTCAGTGAGGAGGCGGTGCTGGAGCTGCTGCTGCTCGCGGGCTTCTACCGCACCGTCTCCTGCCTGGTGAACGCCCTGCGGCTGCCGTGCGAGCCCTATGCCGCGCGGTTCCCCTTGTAGCGCCGGCGCTACTGCGTGAGGGTCTGCGGCGGCTTGGGCGGGCCCCAGATCTGCTCGAGCCGCTGGGCGCGGCGGCAGGCGAACTTGTAGTACTGGTAGCGGTTCGGATTCTTCTTGTAGTAGTCCTGGTGGTAGTCCTCGGCCACCCAGAACGGGCCTGCGGGCCTGATCACGGTGGCGATCTTCTGCTTGAGGCGGCCGGAGGCCTCGAGCTCGCGCTTGGAAGCCTCGGCTGCGGCCCGCTGCGCCTCGTCGTGGTAGAAGATGGCGGTGAGATAAGGGCTGCCCTTGTCGCAGAACTGGCCCTCGGCATCGACGGGATCGATGTTGCGCCAGAACCAGTCGAGCAGCTGCGGATAGGAGACCTTCGTCGGGTCGTAGGTGACCTGCACGGCCTCGAAGTGGCCGGTGGCCTTGCTCGCCACCTCCTCGTAGGTCGGCTGCTCGGTGGTGCCGCCGGTGTATCCCGAGACGGCGCGGTGCACACCCGGCACCTTCTCGAAGGCCTCCTCCACGCACCAGAAGCAGCCGCCGGCGAAGGTGGCGATGGCCATCTCCCCGGCGGGGGCGGGCGGCGCCGTCTGCGCCCGGGCGGCGGCCAACGGCAGGGCGAGCAAGAGTGCGGCAAGCCAACGGATGTAGCCGGACGGTCTGGGCATGGCGCTTCGTGCTCCTGGCTCGCGGTCCTTTGTCCCTGCCTCGGGCCGCCCGTCAAGAGCGGGCCGGTACGACGGGCCGGGTGCCACGCCGCTCCTCGAGCAGACCGTAGAGGGCGGTGAGGCCCATGAACAGCACGGCACCGATCAGCACCCACCTGGGCGAGCCGTGGTCCATCACCCAGCCGAACA
>DASRDL010000511.1:0-14607 GCA_035652635.1 Hyphomicrobiaceae bacterium
CAGGCCGCGCGCCAGCGGATGGGCCTCGGCCAGCCAGTGGTCGAGCGCCGTCACGATCTCACGGGCGTAGCGCTGCACGCCGGTGAGCGGCTGCGTCACGAACCGACCGTTGATGCTCCACCGCCTCGCCATCGCCGCTCCACCGGCACACACCGCGCACGAGACTACAGCGCCTTGCGAGCGGCCGGGGCGCCCGCGTGAGAATATGGTTGGGGCGGACATGGCCGAGCCGCGGCGGGGCTGGCCGTTGGCGGTAGCGCCTACCTCGAAACGGGTATGCCTCCCGTACCCCTGGTCAATGGCGGCGGCGGCGCCGGCCCATAACATGAGATGCGTTGCTCCGGGCGCGGCGTGGAGCAAAGGAGAGGGCAATGACGAGGGCATTGCGCTGCATCTGCCTGGGCTGGCTGCTGGCCGCTGGCGCCGCGCTGCCGGCTTCGGCGCAGTCTGCAAGCCCCGACCTGATCTGGGGCGTGAACGGACACCCGCTCGCCTCCTACCCGGGCGTCACCACCGAGCAGCAGCTCGATTACATCAAGGCGCTGGGCATGACGTCCTACCGCGTCGACGTCGCCGGCTTGGACCAGGCATCGGCGCTGGCCCGGCTCGTGCGCACGGCCAAGGCGCGAGGCATCGACATCCTCCCCGTCATCACGCCGAGACTCAACCTCGACAAGGCGACTGCCGCCGACCTCTATGCCGCCGCGCGCCGGTTGGCGGTCGGCCTCATCGGCCCGCTCAAGGACGACGTGCGCGTCTGGGAGCTCGGCAACGAGCTCGAGAACTACGCAATCATCAAAGCCTGCGAGATGCGCGACGACGGCGTGCAGTACAACTGCGCCTGGGGTCCTGCCGGCGGGGTGTCGCCGCTCGAATACTATGGGCCGCGCTGGGCCAAGGTGAGCGCCGTGCTGAAGGGCCTGTCCGACGGCGCCATCGCTGTCGACCCCGCCATCCGCAAGGCCATCGGCACGGCGGGCTGGGGCCACATCGGCGTGTTCGAGCGTCTCGCGCAGGACGGCATCGCCTGGGACATCTCCGTCTGGCACATGTACGGCCAGGATCCCGAGTGGGCACTGAAGACGCTCGCGCGCTTCAAGAAGCCGATCTGGGTCACCGAGTTCAACAATCCCGCCGGCAGCCGCGACGGCGCGCGCGAGCAGGCGGACGGACTCGTCCGGGCCATGGTGCGCCTGCGCCAGCTGCGATCCGCCTACCGGATCGAGGCAGCGCATGTCTACGAGCTGATGGACGAAACCTACTGGGCACCGAGCTTCGAGGCCCACATGGGGCTGGTCGGCCTGGTCAAGGGCGGACCCGGAGGCTGGACACCCGGCGCACCCAAGCCGGCGTTCGCCGCCGTGCAGCGCCTGATCGCTCTCCCCGCCGACATGCCGGGCGTGGCGCCCGGCTGCCACCTGAGCCCGCACCAGCGCCTGAGCGGGCCGGCCTCGATGTTGGTCTCCTATGCCTATTGCCTGGTGCTCGGGCGCATGGTCGATGAAGCCGGCGCCAAGCGCTGGACGGCGGCGCTGGAAGGCGGCGCGAAGGTCGGGCAGATGCTGCTGGAGCTCATCGAATCGGCCGAGTTCCGCTCCTCCTACGCGACGTCAGGGCTCGGCGATGCCGCCTATGTCGACCTGCTCTATCGCCGGCTGGTCCAGCGTGACGCGGACGACGCCGGGCGCGCCGACTACGTGGCGGCCATGCGAAGCGGCAAGATCGATCGTGCCGGGCTGGCAGCCGCCCTGATCGGCTCCGAGGAGTTCAGGAACAGGCACCCGCTGCTCTTCACCGCGGTCGGCAGCACCAAGCCGGCGGCCGAGGCAAAGCAGACGCAGGCGCCGCGCCGCACCTGCGACCTGACGCGCTACGATGCGGCCGACACTGCGCCCCGCAACACCGTCGCCTACGGCTTCTGCCTGGTCCTGGGCCGGGCGCCGGATGCCATCGGCCTCGAGGACTGGTCGGCTTCTCTGGGGCACGGCACATCGCGTTCCCAGATGGTGCTGGCGATGCTGGCCTCCGACGAGTTCCGCGGCAAACACACGCCGGAGAAGCTCGGCAACGCCGAGTTCGTGGCGCTGATGTTCCGCATCCTGCTCGGCCGCGAGCCGGACGGCAGCGGGCTTGCAGACTACGCCTCCAAGCTCGACAGCGGGGCACTGGCGCGCTCCGCGCTCCCCAAGGCCATCATCGCTTCGGGCGAGTTCGCGGCGAAGCACCCGCTGCTCGCCCGTCGCGATCCTTGAAAAGACAGGGCGGCGGGCGCGCGCCGCCGCAGCTAGCGCCGTTGCCGTGTCTCGCCGACACGACCACCCGTTGCCAGGCTCAGCAGGCGCGGAAAAAAGCGGGCCGCCACCCTCTGGCCGGCAATCGACATGGCCACCGCCACCGGTCCGGCGAGAATGGCGTAAATGTAGAAGTGCTGGAGCGTGAAGAACAGGGAGAACAGCGCGAAGGACAGCAGGATCGCGTAGTAGTGCGACAGGAACAGGACGAAGGTGTACTTGGAGTATTTTGCCAGCTCCCTGCCCAACTGATGCCGGCTCAGGTGGCCGATGAGCGGCCAGACGGCGAGGAAGCCGAGCAGGCGATGCGGTAACCACCAGAGGGAATCGTAGTCGACCTGATACCGGAACATGAAAAAGCCCGACACCAGGAAGCAGGGCACGCTCACCGGCATCAGGCCGTCGATCAACCCCACGTCGATGGCGGCGACCGACACCAGCCCGCCGAGGAAGAAGCCGATCAGCATGTCGTTGCGCGTCAGCAGCGGCCACTCGAGGTCGAGCAATCCGGCCACGACGATGACGGCGAACACGAGAAAGACGTACCTGCGGAAGAGGCCGGCAATTGCCAGCGCTATGATGTTGCAGCCGATCAGGTTGCGCAGGAAGTGCAGCGGTCCGTTCGCCGGCTGTGTCGTCAGACCGAGCAGGGCGTTGGCCCAGTTGTGGAGATCGCCCGAGCTCAGGTTGTCATACTTCATCAGGTACTGACCCTTGCGCTGGAACGCGAAGATCAGCAGGGCGATGGGCAGGTTCCACAGCAGCAGGGGCACGAAAAGCGTGCGGAATTTCTTGGCAATGAACCCGGCCGGGTCGTGCTCGAACCGCGACGAGAAGAGCAGGAAGCCGGAGATGATGGTGAGAGTGCTGGTGGCGGTCTTGAGGAGCCCGATCTGAACATACCCGCGCACGTAGCCCAGATTGTCCCACGTGAACAGCGAGAGCTCCGCGGGCATCCTGATGTGATGCAACACGATCGCCACGATCAGGACCACCCGCGACAGTTCGATGCGTTGTCGCAGCTTCTCGTCCACCAGGGCTGTCTTGGCGCGCAGATGACTGTCGGGGCGGCCTATTGCGATCATATCCGATGGCTTTGGGGCTCGAGCACCGGCGGCACTGAGCGTCGACACGGGAAAGGCCGGCTGGACCCGGATGTGCGCAGCCGACAGTTCGAGTACACCCGCCGACGACACGTTCCAAGCCGACCACGCGCCCATCCTTAATTGCCGACCATCAGAGGCCGGAGTCTCTCGCGTGTCTCGCCTCGGCGTGGTCGGCCACACGCGTGCAGTGCGGTGGCCGGATGCCGGTCGCCCGGCCCATACCTGCCGAGCATTGCTCCCGCGCAGGATGCGCTCCTTGCGAAGCGGCCCGCGGGTGGCCACAATTGCCTCTCGCGCGGTCGAGAACGGCAGTCGGGAGGAAAGCGCATGGGCGGCCAGACCCTGTTCGACAAGATCTGGAACCGGCACGTGGTGGCCGACCTGGGCGACGGCTACTCGCTCCTGCACGTGAGCCGGCATCTCATGCACGACGGCGGCTCGGCGGGGTTCAAGGCGCTCAAGGAGCGCGGCCTGCCGGTGCGCAGCCCCGAGCTCACCTTCGCCACCTTCGACCACATCATCTCTACCCGGCCGGGACGCACGGCCGAGACCAACCCGGAGCTCACGCCGCGCCTCTATGCCATGCGCGAGGACGCCAAGCTGGCAGGTGTACGCCTGTTCGACCTGGGCCAGCCGGGCCAGGGCATCGTGCACGTGATCGGCCCTGAGCTGGGCCTCACGCTGCCCGGCACACTGCTCGTGTGCGGCGACAGCCACACGTGCACCCACGGCGGCATGGGCGCGCTCGCCTTCGGCATCGGCTCGAGCGAGGTGGTGCACGTGCTGGCCACCCAGACCATCGTGCAGCGCCGCCCGAAGAAGATGCGCGCCGTCTTCGAGGGCACGCTGCCCGCCGGCATCACGCCCAAGGACATGATTCTGCACCTGATCGGGGTGATCGGCGCCGCCGGCGGCACCGGCTACGCGGTGGAGTATGCGGGCAGTGCCATCCGCGGCCTCGACGTCGAGGGGCGGCTCACGATCTGCAATCTGTCGATCGAGCTCGGCGCCAAGTGCGGCATGGTTGCCCCCGACGACACCACCTTCGCCTTCCTGTCCGGGCGCCCCTACGCTCCCAAGGGCGATGCCTGGGAGGCGGCCTTGAAGGACTGGCGCACCCTGCCGAGCGACCCCGATGCCGTCTTCGACCGCGAGGTGGTGATCGACGTCGGCAAGATCGTACCGCAGATCACCTGGGGTACCAGCCCCGAGCACGTCGTCGGCGTCGACGGCCGCATCCCCGACCCGGCGACCGTCGCCGACAGCGACCGGCGCAACGCGCTTCAGGCCGCGCTCGACTACATGGGGCTCGAGCCGGGCGTGCCCATTGCCGGCACGCCCGTCGACTGGGTATTCATCGGCTCGTGCACCAACAGCCGCATCTCCGATCTGCGCGCGGCCGCCAAGGTGGCGGCCGGCCGCAAGGTGGCCGCCAGCGTGCGCGCCTGGGTGGTGCCGGGCTCCGAGAACGTCAAGCGTCAGGCCGAGGCCGAGGGCCTGGACCAGGTGTTCAAGGCCGCCGGCTTCGAGTGGCGCGAGCCCGGCTGCTCCATGTGCCTCGCCATGAACAACGAGACGGTGCCGCCCGGCCAGCGCAGCGTGTCTACCTCCAACCGCAATTTCGTCGGGCGCCAGGGACCCGGCGCGCGCACGCATCTGGCGAGCCCGGCGATGGCCGCCGCCGCGGCACTCGCCGGTCGCATCGTCGACGTGCGCGCCATCTGAGGCAGAGCCCGAGCAAGCCGGAGCGTGAAGTCATGCAGGCATTCACCGTGCTGGAAGGCGCCGCCGCGCCGCTGATGCGCACAAACATCAACACCGACATCATCATCCGCATCGAGCGCCTGCGCGACTTCGAGGGCAGCCAGCTCGGGCCCTATGCGTTCGAGTCCTGGCGTTACAAGCGGGACGGCTCGGAGGACCCGGCCTTCGTGCTCAACAAGCCGCCCTACCGCGAGGCGAAAATCCTCATTGCCGGCGACAACTTCGCCTGCGGCAGCTCGCGCGAGGCCGCGGTGTGGGCGCTGCAGGCTTTCGGCATCCGGGCCGTGATCGCGCCGAGCTTCGGGCCGATCTTCTACTCCAACTGCTTCCAGAACGGCGTGCTGCCGGTGGTGCTGCCAGCAAGGATCGTCGAGGAGCTCGCCGCCGAGGTGGAGGCGACCCAGGGCAAGGGCCGCGTGAAAGTCGACCTCGAGCGCTGCGTGGTGGTGTCTCCCGGCGGCAAGGAGACATCCTTCGCCATCGACGCCATGCTGCGCGAAGGCATGCTCAAGGGCCTCGACCAGATCGAGCTCACCCGTGCCCGCGAGGCGCAGATCGCAGCCTACCAGGCCCGCGACCGCGCCGCCCGGCCCTGGATTTATGCGACCCAGGGTTAGCCGGGCCGATCGCGAAGGCGGCCGGGAACGCGCATGGCGCAGCGCGCCCCAGAGCCGGCCTATCGCGTCGATTGGATGGGCTCCAGCATCCTGTCGCCGACCTCGGCGATGGCACCCGAAAAGGGCTTGAACTCGAACTTGAGCACGTGCCGGCCCGGCGGCACCTGCACCGCCCGGAACAGCACGTTGGCGCGCAGGATCTGCGCCTCGACGCCGTCGATGTCGGCGACCCACCACGGGTGCCATACGTCGTTGAGCACCACGAACCCCGGCCGCGCCGCGTCCACCTCGACGACCACCTCGGTGTTCTCGTAGTGGCGGATGCGGACGGCAGAGGCGGCGGTCGGTGCCTTGGCCAGCTTGGCGATGGCATCGTCGACCTCGGGCGCAGCGTCGAGCAGCACGGTGTGGCGGGGATCGAACTGCGGCCATTTGCCGGTCGCCACCAAGCCTTCGAAATCGGCTTCGCGCCAGTCCTCCACGAACAGCACGCGCGGCAGCGCACGCGGGTTTTCGTAGATGTAGGCGTCGGCCGTGCGGGCAACGAGGGTGAGGTCGCCGGGCTTCAGGTGCTTGTCCACCTCTTCAATGGGAGCGCCGACGGCGATGAAGCGCAGGCCCAACAGGTCGGCCATCGTCGAGGCATAGGAGGGGAACAGCGGCGAGAACTGCCTCTGGTCGGGGCCGGCGATGTAGTCGCGGGCGCCGGTGGCCTCCGAGATGTCGCTGAGGCGGAAGGGGTTGTAGCCGAGCGTGCCCTCGAAGCCGTGCACGAGGGCGGCGTTCTGCCATTCGAAGCCGAGCCCGGCGAGCTCGACCCTGTCGCGCCAGGGCGATCCGGGCGCCCGGCGCAGCCTGCTCTTGAGGAAGGCGATGGTGGCGTTGCGGCAATTGGGCTTCAGCACCTCGTAGGCCGACGGCGGCAGCGCGGTCGACTCGTTGGGCCCGTTGTTGAAGGCGAGATCGCACGCCAGCAGCAGCGCCGGGGCGACGACGGCGAGCTTGTGCCCTCCCCGCTTCAGCGCCGCGGCCGGGATTGCCAGCAGCAGCGACGTGAGCAGGATCCACACCAGCGCCACCATCACCGGCTTCCAGGCCAGCGCGGTCTTGCCGACGCTCCAGGCGACGGCGAGCGCCGCCAGCAGCAACACGGCGACCAGCCCGGCCTCCAGCAGCCTGCGGCGGTGGCTGGCGTGGGGCAGCGCGCCGCCGGCCCACAGGCTGACGAGGTAGCCCGCGGCGATGGACAGCAGCGCGCCGACGAGGAACATGGCATCGACCGGACGCCGGAAGAAGGCGACGCCCGGCACGTAGCCGTAGAGGATGCCGAAAGCCGGCGTGTGGCTGCCCAGCGCGTAGAGCAGGAGCACGCCCGCAGAGATCATCAGCACACGAATTTCGCGCGCCCAGAGTGCGCCGCGCAGCACGCCCACCGTCAGCATGAGCAGAGCGGGCAGCGTGCCGAGGTACACCTGCCCCATGTTCTGCGACAGCGTGAGCTCGCTCTTGTCCCACGTCACGCTGTAGGGGCCCCAGTAGTCGACGCTCGGATCGAAGGCGCCGTAGAGGTCGGAGACGAGCGCCGTGAGCAGGGAGGCGGGATGCAGCGAGCCGCGCGCGGCCTCGGCGAACGTCATCTCCGGGCGGTTCGACGTCTCGAGGAACAGATAGGTGAGAGCCAGCGGCAATGCCGCCACCAGGACTGCCACCAGGGCCGCGCATGCCAAGGGCCGCACACTCTTCATGACGGCAAGGCGCCGGTCGGGCCCCGAGAGCCAGTGCCCCACGCAGTAGCCGGCGAGCACATAGCCGCCGAGGAAGCCTACCTGATCCGGCTCGAGCACCATCGACCCGGCAGCGAGCCCCGCGAGCGCGCCCCACAGGGCCGACGAGCGGTTGAGCGCACGCGCCAGCAGCCAGAGGGCGACCGCGAAGAAGGCGAGGCTCTTGATCTGGGCGATATGCTGGATGCGCCAGGCCGCCGAGGCGCCGAACGCGAAAGTGATGGCGGCGACCGAGGCGCCGGCGGGATGCCAGCCGCGGTCCTGGCAGAATTTCAGCGTCGCGAACCCGCCGAGCGCGAGCAGCAGCAGCACGTAGGCGTCGAGCAGCTGGAAGCTCGGCATCTTGTCGAGGTAGGCGAGCAGAATGGCAGGCGAGAAGATCAGCGACTGCGGGTCGGCGATCTGGGGCAGGCCGACGAAGCTCGACGGATTCCAGAACGGCGACTGCCCGGAATGGATGGCGTTGGCCAGAAACTGGAGTTGCGCCTGGAACAGCGCCTTGGCGTCGTAGGGAATCGTCACCGCGCCACTGAGCCACGGCGCGGACAGCAGCGCCCACGCGGCCAGGAAGACATAGACGGCCAGGCGGTATTCTCTCGCGCTGAAAGCGTGCATACGGAGAATGCGTCCCCGACTCCCGGCGCAGAGCAGGCCCCCCCGGCACCCGCGGCGTCCCGATTAGAGGACGTGCGGCTGGGCCGACGCCTTGCGCAGGCTCCTCCCTTGCGGCGCCCGACGCCACTGGCTCCTGGCTCAGATGCCTATCAGATGCATGGCAAGGCGGGCAAGCTCGCGCTTGCGCCGGCGGGACCCGTCTGGACAATTGCTCAGCAGTGCGGTCCAATTGCGACGTGCAAGGACGCCCCGGGGCCCGTCTGCATCGGGCCACCTCGGAAACAAAAGCGGGGGCGCGTATGTTGCGCTGCGGGAGCCGGAAACGCCGTGACCTGGGCCGAATACTGGAACGGTGAGACCACCGTCTACGTCAACGCCCGCCACAAGCGCGTGCATTACGAGGCGGTAGCACGCGACATCCTGGGCTACCTGCACCGACCGGAGGCGCGGGTGGTGGACTACGGCTGCGGCGAGGCCCTCGCCGCCCATGTGGTCGCCGGCGCCTGCGCCAAGCTCTACCTGTGTGACAGTGCCTCCACCGTGCGGGATCGGCTCAACGCCCGTTACGCCGGTCGCTCCGACATCGAGGTGATCGACCCGCCGGCCTTCGAGCGGCTGCCGTCGCGATCGGTCGATCTCATCATCGCCAACTCGCTGGTACAGTATCTGACGGCTGCCGAGTTCACCGGGCTGCTCGCCGCGGCGCGGGACAAGCTCGACGCCGCGGGCCGGCTGGTGCTCGCCGACATCATTCCGCGTCGCGTCGGCCCGCTGCAGGATGCCGCGGAGCTGCTGCGCTTTGCGCGCGCGAACGGCTTCCTGCTTCCCGCGGCCGGAGGACTGGTGCGTTCGTTCTTCTCCAGCTATCGGCGCACGCGCGAGGAATGCGGGCTCCTGCAGTTCGACGAGGCCGAGATTCTGGGTGAGCTCGCGCGCGCCGGCTTTTCCGGCCGTCGCGCCTATCCCAACATGGGCCACAACCGGCAACGCATGACGCTGCTGGCGACGCCCGCCCCGCATGGCGCAGTCCACACGTCACCGGCCATTGTCGGGTCCGCCGGCAACCCTGCAGGGCAACTGCAGCTGCAGCCGGCCGGGCATTAGCCGGGGCGCCATCGGCATAGACCGCGACACGGCCCTCGCCGCAGCGGGCATCTCACTCCCGCCCGAATTCCTTGCGCAGCGCGTCTTTGGCGCGCTCGAGCACGCGCAGCCGGCTCTTGGACAGATTCTTGCCGGCACGGTTGATGTAGAAGGTGAGCATCGACATGGCGGAGCGGAACGGCTCCGACTTGCGGCGGCTGCTCTCCTCGGCGGAGCGCTTGAGCGACCTGGCGATCTCCTGCGGCGTGCGCTTGGCAAAGACGCCGCTCTCGAGATCGAGCGCGTTGCTCGCGCGCGTGACCGCGGCCGACCATCGCCCCGATCGCGGCGCCTTGCGCAAGGCTCGAGACTTCGCCTGGGCCATGGCGGGCGCGCTCCTAGTGGGGCAGGTGGGCAAAGGCAGGCGCGTCGGGCCAGAAGATGCGCGCCACCCGGCCGACGCGCGCAGGGTCGCCGGTGGTGAGCAGCATAGGCGGGCCGGCCGGGGAGGCCGCCGGAGCCAGGAAGCGCGGATGGCGGTTGAGGTAGTCCTCCAGGCTGTCGGCCACCACCTCGGGCTGGGACAACAGCCGTGTGAAGGGCGGCAGGTGGCGGCGGAACAGGTGCTCGACCAGCGGATAGTGCGTACAGCCCAGGATGGCGCGATGCGGCGGCGCGCCGCCGGTCTGCGCCATGAGGCCCGCGACGCCTTCGGCCACGAGCGCGTCGAGGTCCGCCTCCGGGGCCCCGCGCTCGATGGCACCGGCAAGCTCCGAGCAGGCCTGCTGCACGAGCGTCACCCTGGGACAGCGCTTGCGGATCTCCTCGGGGTAGGCGTGGGAGGCGATGGTGCGGGTGGTGCCGAACACAGCGATGAGGTCGGTATTGTACTTCTGCGGATACTGCGGGGTCGTGACCGCCCACGGCGTCTGGGTCGCCGCCTCCACGGTCGGTGCAACGATGCCGAGCACGTTGCGGCCCGCCCAACCGCTGACCGGCAGCCAGTCCTTCTGCAGGGTGCGTGCGGCCACGCAGGTCGCCGTATTGCAGCCGAGCAGCACGAGCCGGCAGCCGCGGCGGAACAGGGCATCGACGCCGTGCCGGGTCAGCGCCACGATCTCGTCCGACGGCCGGTTGCCGTAGGGCACGTTGCGGTGGTCGCCGAGGTAGACGAACGACACGTTCGGGAAGCGCCGCACCAGGGCGCGGAACACGGTGAGCCCGCCATGGCCCGAATCGAACACGCCGATCATGGCCGTCAGATGCCATGGCCGAACTGCGGGTGCAATTCAACTGTCCGGCGCCCGTCGCGACGAGCCGCCATCCCTTCCCGCAGCACGCTCGCAGGCGAGCGGCCATGCCGACCCGCATCGGGCGTCGAGCACCGGATGCGGATGCCCGTCTGCGCGCCGCTTCCCGAATGAGCGGCTGTGGCCGCTACTCCGCGGCCTTCTGTCCCTGGCTGCTCTGGAGCAGCGCGAGGCCCTGCTCTATGGCGTGGAGCGCCTCGAGGTTGGGCACGGCGACGGTGTGGTAGCCGCAATCGACGAAGTGCACCTCGCCCGTCACCGCGCCGGAGAGGTCCGACAGCAGATAGAGACCGGCGCCGCCCACCTCGTCGAGCGTCGGCGTACGCCGCAGAGGGGCATGGTCGCGCTGATAGTTGAACAGCATGCGCCCGTCGGAGATGCCGGCGCCGGCCAGCGTGCGCATCGGCCCGGCCGACAGCGCATTGACGCGGATGCCCTGCGCGCCGAGATCGGATGCCAGATAGCGCACGGAGGCCTCCAGCGCCGCCTTGGCGACGCCCATGACGTTGTAGCAGGGCACCCAGCGGGTGGCGCCGGAGAAGGTGAGGGTGAGCATCGAGCCGCCGGGCGGCATGATCTCGGCGGCGCGCTTGGCGATCTCGGTGAAGGAGAAGCAGGAGATCACCATGCTGTTGATGAAGTTCTCGCGCGTGGTGTCGGCATAGCGCCCGGAGAGCTCGCGGCGGTCCGAGAAGGCCAGCGCATGCACCACGAAATCGAGGCCGCCCCAGGTCTTCTTGATCTCGGCAAAGACGTTGTCGACGCTCTTGATGTCGAGCACGTCGCAATCGACGATGATGTCGGCGCCCGCCTGCTTGGCGAGCGGAATGGCGCGCCGGCCGAACGCCTCGCCCTGATAGGTGAAGGCCAGCTTGGCGCCGTGGCCCGCCACCACTCGGGCGATACCCCAGGCGATCGAGCGCTCGTTGGCGACGCCCATGATGAGCCCGCGCTTGCCCGCCATCAACGGTGCGGGCTTGGCGATGTCCGTGTTGGTCATGACCTTCTTCCAATCATGGTGTGCACGGGCCGCTTGGGCCCAGCCTCCGAGGGTACGGGGTCTCGCCACCCTACAACACTCCGGTGCGGTTGCGCAGCAGGTCGATGCTGCGCGTCGGAGGGCAGAACCCGTCTTACGCGTCGCATCGCCTCATCACCAGAGTCGCATTGGTGCCGCCGAAGCCGAAGCTGTTCGACATCACACAGTTAAGGTTGGCGTCGTCCTGCCGCTTGCGGGCGATGGGAACGTCGGCGAACTCCGGATCGAGCTCGTCGATGTTGGCGCTCTCGCACACGAAGCCGCTGTTCATCATCAGCAGGGAGTAGATGGCCTCCTGCACGCCCGCGGCCCCCAGCGAGTGCCCGGTGAGCGACTTGGTGGAGGAGATGGGCGGAATGGCGCCGCCGAACACTTGGCGGATGGCCGCGATCTCGCGCTGGTCGCCTACGGGCGTGCCGGTGCCGTGCGGGTTGATGTAGTCGATCTTGCCGACGCCCTTGCCGTCGATGCCCTGCATGGCAAGCCGCATGCACCTCTCGGCCCCTTCCCCGGACGGGGCCACCATGTCGAAACCGTCCGAGGTGGCGCCGTAGCCCACCACCTCGCCGTAGATCTTGGCGCCGCGGGCCTTGGCGTGCTGCAGCTCCTCCAGCACCACCACGCCGGCGCCGCCGGCAATGACGAAGCCGTCGCGGGCCCGGTCATAGGCGCGGCTGGCCCTGGCCGGGGTGGCATTGAAGCCGGTGGACATGGCGCCCATGGCGTCGAACAGCACCGACAGGGTCCAGTCGAGCTCCTCGCAGCCGCCGGCGAACACCACGTCCTGCTTGCCCCACTGGATCAGCTCGGCGGCATTGCCGATGCAGTGGGCAGAGGTGGCACAGGCCGAGGAGATGGAATAGTTGACGCCCTTGATCTGGAAGGCCGTCGCCAGCGCTGCCGAAGGGCCCGAGCACATGCCCTTGGGCACTTCGAAGGGGCCGACCTTCTTCGGATCTTTCTCGCGGGCGACGTCGGCAGCGCGCACGATGGCGCGGGTGGAGGGTCCGCCGGAACCCATGATGATGCCGGTGCGCTCGTGCTCGACCTCACGCTGCTCGAGCCCGGCATCGCGGATCGCCTGGTCCATGGCAACGTAATTCCAGCCCACGCCCGCCTCCATGAAGCGGCGCGCCTTGCGCGGCACCATGCCTTCCCACTCGATGCGCGGGGCCCCGTGCACCTGGCAGCGGAAGCCCAGCTTGGCGTACTCCTCGGCGCGCACGATGCCTGACTTGGCCTCCCGCAACGAGGCGAGGACCTCCTGGGTGTTGTTTCCGATGGAGGAAACGATGCCCATCCCCGTTACCACCACGCGTCGCATCGAAACACCCTCTCCTTGTCTCACGGCGCCGACCCGCTCGCGCTCGGCGGATGCGACACCGGCTCGGGCCGCCCCGCGCGGCCGTGCAACGTGTCTCAGGCTACTGCAGGCTGCTCCCCTGCCTCGAACAGGCCGACGCGCAGGTCGGTGGCGGCGTAGATGATCTGACCATCGGCCTTCATGACGCCGTCGGCAATCGCCAGCTTGAGCCTGCGCAGGATCACCCGTTTGAGATCGACGACGTACTGCAGCGTCTTGGTCGTCGGCAGGACCATGCCGGTGAGCTTCACCTCGCCCACGCCCAGGGCCCGGCCGCGCCCCGGGGCGCCGAGCCAGCCGAGGAAGAAGCCCGTCAGCTGCCACAGCCCGTCGAGGCCCAGACACCCGGGCATGACGGGATCGCCCTTGAAGTGGCAGGCCCATACCCAGTCGAGGGCCGGGTTGCCGGCAACCTTGAGCTCGGCCACGATCTGGCCCTTGCCATGGGCGCCGCCGTCCTGCGAGATACTGGCGATGCGCTCGAACATCAGCATGGGCGGCAGTGGCAGCTGGGCGTTGCCGGGGCCGAACAGCTCACCGCGCCCGCAGGTCAACAGGTCGGCGTACTCGTAGCTCGTCGGGCGCTCGTCCATTGCCCTCTTGGTCTCCTCCCCGCGCAGGATTCCCCCGGTTGCACGAACACTTTGCCTGTCGGTCAGCATCGCGGGGTTTCCTAACACATTTCAGACACGGCTCGAAAGCCCGTGTTCAGGCTCTTTCCGGGCGCATTCTGCCGCCATTGCGGCCCCTCCGGCACGGGCCTATACTGATATATGAGGCCAAGATGGCGGCCGGGCGGCGAGGCGGGTCGCAGCTTGTCCGTTGAACAGATTGATATGGCTCGAGGTTCTCGAAAGGTCGATGACCAGCACGACGGGGCATCCAGCGACGGGGGTCGGGGTTTCGGAGCTGTTGCGGCGGGCGAGTCTGCGCCCGACACGGCAGCGTCTGGCGCTCGCCCAGCTGCTGTTCGGAAGCGGTGACCGGCACGTGACCGCCGAGACCCTGCACGAGGAGGCGGTGCGCATGGGCGAGCGGGTGTCGCTGGCCACCGTCTACAACACGCTGCACCAGTTCGAGCGCGCCGGGCTCCTGCGCGAGATCGCCATCGGCGGCCAGCGCGCCTACTTCGACACCAACATCTCCAACCACAATCACTTCTTCATCGAGTCGGAAGGCCGGCTGGTGGACATCCCCGGCAACGCCATCCGCGTCGACGGACTGCCCGAGCCACCCGATCACCTCAAGGTATCGCACGTCGACGTCGTGGTGCGCCTGGTGCGCAAGTAGGGGTCAGCCCCCTGTTTGGCGCTACTTGATGAGCTCGCCCGGGTAGGCGCCCCACAACTTCGTCTGCTCGATGTAGCCGCGGTAGCCGCCGACCGAGACCCGGCACCACTGCCCGTTGCAGCTGATGATGCTGGCGAGCACCCCGGCCTCGACCTGGGCGACCACATCCGCCCGCTCGCTGTCGTCATCGCGCAGGACGACGGTCTTCTGCGCCTGCCCGGGCTTCACCTCCCAGGGCAGGATTACGGCCGTGCGCCGCCCGCTCAGCATGGTGCCCAACACCCAGCCGGTGGTGCCCTCCGAGTCGCGCACCTGCCGCCAGCTCTCGAACTCCTTGATGACCTC
>DASRDL010000512.1:0-9400 GCA_035652635.1 Hyphomicrobiaceae bacterium
AAGCCCGCGCCTGAAGCAGCTTTGCCGCCATCGGTGCGAAGTAGCTGAGGATGCCGTCGGCGCCGGCGCGCTTGAAGGCGATGAGGCTCTCCATCATCACCTTGTCGCCGTCGAGCCAGCCGTTGCGGGCGGCCGCCGTCAGCATGGCGTACTCGCCCGACACCTGGTAGGCGAAGGTGGGCATGCCGAACTCGTCCTTCACGCGGCGCACGATGTCGAGGTAGGGCATGCCGGGCTTGACCATCACCATGTCGGCGCCCTCGGCGATGTCGAGCGCCACCTCGCGCAGGGCCTCGTCCGAGTTGGCGGGGTCCATCTGGTAGGTGCGCTTGTCACCCGACAGCACCGCCGTGGAGCCCACCGCGTCGCGGAACGGCCCGTAGAACGCCGAGGCGTACTTGGCGGCATAGGCCATGATCTGCACGTTCTGGTGGCCGGCGTCCTCGAGCGCCTTGCGGATGACGCCGACGCGGCCGTCCATCATGTCCGAGGGGGCGATGATGTCGCAACCGGCCTCGGCCTGCACCAGCGTCTGGCGCACCAGCGCGTGCAGGGTCTCGTCGTTGAGGATCACCCCGTCGCGCATCAGCCCGTCGTGGCCGTGGCTGGTGTAGGGGTCGAGCGCCACGTCGAGCAGCACGCCGATGTCGAGGCCGGCCTTGCGCACGGCGCGGGTGGCGCGGCAGACGAGATTGTCGGGGTTGAAGGCCTCGGCGCCGTCCTCACTTCTGAGCTTCGGGTCGGTATAGGGGAAGAGCGCGATCGCGGGAATGCCGAGAGCGGTCGCCTCCTCGGCCGCCTTGGCGACGAGGTCCACGCTCAGGCGCTCGACGCCGGGCATGGAGTCGACGGCCAGGCGCTTGCCCCGCCCCTCGGTGACGAAGATCGGCCAGATCAGATCGGCGGCGGTGAGCACGTTCTCCGCCACCAGGCGCCGCGACCAGGGCGACTTGCGGTTGCGGCGCATGCGCACGGTGGGGAATCGGCCGGTGTCGGCGAGCGGGGGAGCGGGCTCGGCGGCGCGCCCTTCGGGCTCGATGCGGCGCGGAGCCAGGGGCCTGGCGAGCGATTTCATGGGGCACCTCTGCCTTGCGGGCTGGCTGGGGGGATGCACGCGCCATTGTGGGCATGCACGCGGTCAAGGCAAGGGGGCGGCGACGCTAGCGGCGCCACGAGCCGCCCTATTCGCACACCTTGGTGTCGCGGATGCGTTCGGCGAGATCGATGTGGAAGTGGTTGCGGTGGGCGTTGTTGGCCTCGGGGCCGAGCGCGGTCTTGAACGCCTTGCAGGCCGAGCTGTGGACGGCGCGGAGGAAATCGGTCTTTCCGTCCGGGCTGACCACGGGCGCCCAGCCTCGATCGGTTGGCGGTTTGGGGCCCCCGAGGCGGCTGGGCGGTGCGAGGCCCATGGTCGGCAGACTGCCCTGGGTGCGGGAAACGTCGACGGTGATGCCGGGCACCCCCACCAGCAGCCCGGGCCGCAGGTCGAGGGGAGCCATGGTGGCAGCGGCGGTCGCCGGCGGCTTGGTGGCGGCAACGGTGTTGTGCTCGCGGCCCTTGCCCGCGTGGGCAGGTGCGGTCGGCGGCGGAGGCGTCTTGCCGGGTTTTGCTTCCGCCGCGCGCTTGGCTGCGGCGGCAGCGGCGGCGATCTCACGTGCCGTCGGTCCCCAATCGGCGATCACCAGGGCGGCGGTGCCGCGGGTGGTGACGAACGAGCCGATGTCGAGAGCGTTGGCCTTGCCGTGCTCGCTGACCCGGCCGTGGGCCCGACCGTAGGCGTTGCGGCACGAATAGGAGCTCATGGTCTCGACGCGGGCGATGGGCGCGCCCAGATGCTTGCGGGCCAAGGGTTGCACATCCTGCTCGATCCACTTGGCGATCGCGGCCACCATGTCGCAGGTCAGCGTCGGCGGCGGCGACAGCGCCACCGGCGACTTCCGGCCGACACTCATGAGCCGCATGGGCGCCGGCGCCCCGCACTCGGTCCCCTCGCGCAGCGGTGCCTCCGGCACGGCCACGACGTCCAGACCCTTGAGCACGATCGCGCAGTGCGCCTGCGCGGCTTCCACCTCCTGCTGCGACCAGGTCGCGGGTGGCGGTGTCGGCTGCGACTTGTCGGGCAGCAGGCGCGGCCATTGAGCCGTTGCGGCAGGCGCGGGCGCCTGCGCTCCGGCTGCGGCCGAATCGCCAGCAACGGGCGCTGTCGTCTGCGCCAATGCCCCCGGGCCGGCGAGTGCGCACAAGGCCGCGACCGCCGCCCACCAATAGCGATGCTTCAAGAGACGAGCCCCTCGGCACCAGTCCCCGGCCCTGCCAACGCCCCACGAATCAGGGATCCGGAGTTTCCCTCTAGCACAGCAATCGTGTATAGCGCGCAAACGTGGCCGACGCGAGGCAATGAGGGCGTCGAAGAGGGTGGCGGGACAACCTGTGGAACATCGCGCTGTGACGCGCACCGGCACGCGGCAGGAGGGTGGCGGCGGAGAGGCGCGCGGGATCGGCAATGCCGCCGGCGACATCATCGTTGCCGCCGAGCATGCGGCCGGCCGCGTGACGCTCAACCGGCCGGCGGTGCTCAACGCGCTCACGACCCCCATGCGCGCCGCCCTCGCCGCGGTCCTGCCGCGCTGGATCCGCGACCCCGAGATCTACGCCATGGTGATCACCTCGGCCACGGACCGCGCCTTCTGCGCCGGCGGTGACCTGCGCGAGCTCGTCGATTGGGGCCGCAACCGCCGCGCCGACGCCGTCGCCAGCCTGGCGCAGGAGTATGCGCTCGACTGGGCGCTCGAATGCTTCGCCAAGCCCACCGTGTCGCTCATCGACGGGGCGGTGATGGGCTCCGGCGTCGGCATCTCGCTCTACGGCACCCACCGCGTCGCCGGCGAGCGCTACCGCCTCGCCATGCCCGAGACCGGCGTCGGGCTCTTCCCCGACGTGGGTGTCGCCTGGGCCTTCGCGCGCCTGCCGGACGCGATCGGGATGTATCTGGCACTGACGGGCCGTGCCATCGGCCGGGCCGACGCCTACCGGCTGGGGCTCGCCACACACTGCGTGCCGGCGGCGCGGTTCGGCGACATCGCCGCCCGGCTCGCCGACGCCGACCCGGTCGACGAGCTGCTGGACGGCTTTCACGCGGACCCCGGCCCCGGCGAGCTGGAGGCACTGGCGCCGGCGATCGCGCGCTGCTTCTCGGCGCCGACCGTGGAGGAGATCCTGGCGCGGCTGCAGGCCGAGCGCGGGCCGGCGGCGGCCTGGGCGCAGGAGACGGCTGGCGAGCTTGCCAGGCGCTCGCCCGTGTCGCTCAAGATCACGCACCGGCACGTGCGGCTGGCCCGCAACCTCGATCTCAGGGCCACCCTGGTCCAGGACTTCCGGCTGGCCTGCCGCTGCCTCGACGGGCACGATCTCTACGAGGGGGTGCGGGCCCTGCTGATCGACCGCGACCGGGCTCCCCGCTGGCAGCCGGCGCGGCTCGAGGATGTGAGCGAGGCCATGGTGGAGGCCTATTTCGCCCCGCTCGAGGCCGAGCTGGAGCTGCCCACGCGCGCCGCCATGCAGGCCTTCGAGCCGTAATCGGCGGCCGCCGCCCGGCAGGCGTCGTTAACCCATTGCTTTAAGTTAGAAGAACCTGTATTCCAAGTAATGTCAACGACTTATGGGGTTCGTGCTGCTGATTTGCTACCAGCAGTGCTGTTGACGTTGGTTGACCTAGCCTTGCTTCGCATAGGGTAGGGGGGCTGCGTTGAAGGAGGTGTAGATGCCAAGAGGTCGGTCAGAGCGGACGTTGAAGGTGATCTTTGTTGGTGGCCCCACGTTCGAGGGGTGGAAAGCCAAGCATGTTTTTCTGGACGCTGTTCGGCATATCTCGAAGACGGTTGGACTGGAGGAGGCGAGACGGTATGGGGGTCGCTGGATACGTAAGGAGGCGCCTGAACACACAGATCGCTATGAGTGGATTGATGGGTGGTGGGTGCGGAGCCATGCGAGCCTCGATCACTTTGTGGGGGTATTGGCCCAGCTGAAGGAAGGGCTACGGCTCCCGATGAGGGTCGAAGTGAGGACGCATGTGGAGACTGTCGAAGCCGAGTTATTGAGTTGAAACGAAAGCCCCGCTTCGACGGGGCTTTTGCTTTTAGGCGGTGGCAGCCTTGACTGCCCACATCGCCACTTCTTCATAAGCGGTCTGTGCGAGGGATGCCAGGCGGGGATCTTTGGCCTTGAGCTTCTCGCAGAGGTCGATGAGTTCTGCGCTCTTGTTCTTGATAACGTCAACATCGCTGCTTGCGCTCGGATTGAAGGTAATGCGAACGCGCTGCTCTCCAACTGATTGAGGTACCATAGATAAATCCGCTAGCTGCCATGCGCTTATCCTACCAATCATCAGCGATCGGTCAATCCGCTGGCTGTGGACAGCATTTGCTACCAATTTGCTACCAGGTTGCGTTCTCAACACCCCAAAAATCGTGATTTGACAAAGGGCGAAGTAAAAAATTCGCTAATCTTTGCAACGTTCTAACACATTGGAGAATAAGGCGAATTTACCGTAGGCATTAAGTTAGAATTAGAGCCTCTGGCGTACTGTGCCGGGCAAATCCGGGAAAACCGGAACGCGTCAAACAGTATCGAGGCAGTGGCCAATGAGTGTTGCGTTGGACATGGCGCGCGCACGCGCGTCAGCGGGCGAAGAGACCATCCGTGACGAGTATCTTCGCGCGCTCAGAATGATCGAGCGCTTGCACCGGCTGCTGCTCGACGTCATCAAGGACGAGTTCGACCGCAAGGGCGGCGCCGAGATCAACAGCGTTCAGGCGCTGCTGCTCAACAACATGGGCGACGACGAGCTCACCGCCGGCGAGCTCAAGACGCGGGGCTACTACCTGGGCTCCAACGTCTCCTACAATCTCAAGAAACTCGTCGAGATGGGCTATCTGCACTACAAGCGCTCCGAGAAGGACCGCCGCTCGGTGCGCGTCAGCCTCACCCCCAAGGGCATCGAGGCGCGCGACACCATCCAGAAGCTCTATCAGCGCCAGCTGACCTCGGTCGAGGCCGTGGGCCAGATTTCGCTCGAGGATTTCAAGTCTATGAACAAGGCGCTGGTCCGCCTCGAGCGGTTCTGGACCGACCAGATCCGCTACCGCCTCTAGGCGGCGGCCCGGCTCCCGCGCCCCCAGGACGCATCACCGGGAAGGCCCGCCGGCCCGCGGCCCGGGCGGCGCCGCGCGCTTGGCCGCGCCGGCAGCCGTTCAGTTGCAGACGGAATGGAGGCGTGGCCGACGTTTCCTCCATGGTTAGGGGAGGTCTGCACCAACGGGGCACTCGCGCAACGGGCCCCGGCACCCTAGGATGGCTCGTCGTTGGGGGAGCCCGCTGACCTCGGGAGCAGCAGGGCGGGTGCACGAGTGGCGGTAGGATCGATGAAGGCCAGTCGCCTCGGGTTGTATGCGGCCGGCGCCGTCATTGCCGCCGGCCTCGCCTATTGGCTGATCACGCCACCGGGCATTGCGCCCAATGGCACGGACGCATCCCAGGGCGCACCGAAGAAGAAGGCGGCCGGAAAGGGCCCGGGCGCCGCTGCCCCTGTCACCGCCGCCGTCGCCGTGGCGGCCGACATGCCGGTCGTGCTTACGGCGCCCGGCACCGTGGAGCCGCTGGCCAACGTGGGCGTCAAGTCGCGCGTGGACGGCCAGATCGTCGAGGTCCTCTTCAACGAAGGCGACCTCGTCAGCGCGGGCGACATTCTGTTCCGTCTCGATGAGCGCCTCGTCAAGGCCCAGATCGCCCAGGCCGAGGCGGCGATCGCCCGCGACGAGGCCAGCCTGCGCGATGCCGAGGCGACGCTCGCCCGGCGCGAGGCACTGATCGGCAAGAAGATCGTCACCGAGGCATCCGTCGACCAGGCGCGCTACGCGGTGGAGGGCCTCAAGGCCAGCATCGCCGCCGGCCGGGCGCTGCTGGAGTCGCAGCGCACCCAGCTCGACTATCTCACCATCCGCGCGCCCATCACCGGCCGGACCGGCGCGCTCAGCGCCAAGGTGGGGACGATGGTGCGCAACGCCGACACCACGCCCATCGTCACCATCAATCAGACACGCCCCATCTGGGTCTCCTTCGCCGTGCCGCAGGGCGAGCTCGGCGCACTGCGCCGTGCACTCGCTGCGGGTGCCGCGGCCGACATCAAAGTGCCCGGCGGCGCGCGCGCCGTCGTCCAGGGCACGCTCGCCTTCATCGACAACCAGGTCGACAAGCAGACGGGGACCATCACCGCCAAGGTCAAGGCGGACAACGCCGACGAGGTGCTCTGGCCCGGCCTGGCGGTGGAGGTGGCGCTCACGGTGGAGCTGAAATCCGGCATGCTGGCGGTTCCGGCCGCGGCGGTGCTGCCGGCGCAGCAGGGCATGATCATCTGGGTGATCGGCACCGACAACCGGGTCGCGCCGCGCTCCGTCACGGTCGAGCGCATCGTCGGCCAGACCGCCTATCTGAGCAGCGGCATCAAGGCCGGTGAGCGGGTCGTCACGGACGGCCAGATTCGCCTGGCACCGGGCGCCCCCGTGACGGTCGAGGAGCCGCGCCGGGCCCCGGCGGGGCCGCCGGCATCGGAGGAGCGCCTGGTCAACGGGCGCGGCTAGAGAGAGACGGGGAGGCTCGCCACATGCGTCTTTCCGAGCTGTGCATCCGCCGCCCGGTGATGACGACGCTGGTGATGGCGTCGCTGCTGCTCGCCGGCTTCTTCGGCTACCGCCAGCTGCCGATCGCCGCCATCCCGCGCATCGAGGTCCCGACCATTACCGTCACCACCGAGTTCCCCGGCGCCAGCCCGGACACCATGGCGGTCTCGGTGGCCGCACCGCTGGAGCGGCAGTTCTCCACCATCGCCGGCGTCACCTCCATCACCTCGCTCAATACCGAGGGCACCACCCAGATCACGCTCGAGTTCGACCTCAACCGCAATATCGATGCGGCGGCCCTCGACGTGCAGTCGGCGATCTCGGTTGCGGCTGCACGACTGCCCGAGGATCTGCCCACGCCGCCGGCCTACCGCAAGGTCAACCCCGCCGACACGCCGGTGATGTTCCTGGCGCTCACGTCCGAGACGGCGCCTTCCCAGGAGATCACCGAGTTCGCCGACAAGGTGATGAGTCCGCGCCTGTCGATGCTGCCCGGCGTCGCCCAGGTCAATATCCAGGGCGCGCAGAAGCGGGCCGTGCGCATCCGCTACGACCTCGACGCGCTGGCCACGCGCGGCATCTCGGTGGAGGAGATCCGCCAGGCCGTGCGCGCCTTCGCCGACGTGGGCCCGCTCGGCAGCATCCGCACGCAGCATCAGCTCTACATTCTCGAGACCAAGGGCGCGCTGCCGACGGCGGCCTACTTCAAGCCGGTGGTGGTGGCCTGGCGCAACGGCGCACCGGTCAGGTTGCAGGACATCGCCAGGGTGGAGGACTCGGTCGAGAACGAGGAGGCGCGCGCCGAGTACGACGGCATGCGCTCCATCATCGTCTCCGTGCAGCGCCAGCCCGACGCCAACACGGTCGCCGTCACCGATGCCATCCACGAGCTTCTGCCGCGCTTCCGCGAGGAGCTGCCGCCGACCATCCAGCTGCGCGTGCTGAGCGACCGCTCCGAGTCGATCCGCGCCTCCGTCCACGACGTGCAGATCACGCTGATCCTCACCGCCATGCTGGTCATTCTCGTCATCCTGGCGTTCCTGCGCACCTGGCGAGCCACCTTCATTCCGGCCCTAGCCCTGCCGCTCTCGATCATCGGCACCTTCGCCGGCATGGCCCTGTTCGGCTTCTCGCTCGACAACGTGAGCCTGCTGGCGCTCACGCTGGCGCTCGGTTTCGTCGTCGACGACGCCATCGTCGTGCTCGAGAACATCGTGCGCTACGTGGAGCAGGGCATGAAGCCCTTCGATGCCGCCATCCGCGGCGCCAACGAGATCGGCTTCACGGTGCTGTCGATCACGCTGTCGCTGGTGGCGGTGTTCATTCCGGTGCTGTTCATGGGCGGCGTGGTCGGGCGCTTCTTCTTCGAGTTCGCCATGACCATCAGCATCGCCATCCTGCTGTCGGGCTTCATTTCGCTGACGCTGACGCCGATGCTGTGCTCGCGCATGCTCGTGCACCATCGCACCGAGACGGCGGCGCGCCCCGGCCTCCTGTCACGCACCTTCGAGAAGGGATACGAGCTGATGGCGCGCGGCTACCGCGTGACGCTCGACGCCTCGCTCAAGGTGCCGACGCTGATGCTGCTTCTCACGTTCGCCACGATCGCCGCCACGGTGTGGGCCTTCGGGATCGTCAAGAAGGGATTCCTGCCGACCGAGGACACCAGCATCATGATCGTGCGCACCGAGGCGGCACCGGGCATCGCCTTCCCGGTGATGCTGCAGCACCAGCGCGCCGTCGCCGATCGCATCCGCCAGGATCCGGACGTCCTCTACATCAACTCCAACGTGCAGCAGACCTCGTGGAACCCGACGCTGAACCGCGGCTCGATCTTCGTGCAGATCAAGCCGCGTCCCGAGCGCCAGGGCCGGGCCACCATCAGCGAGGTGCAGACGCGCCTGCGGCGCAGCCTCGCCGGCATCCCCGGCATCCGCGCCTTCCCGGTGCCGCTGCAGAACCTGCGCATCGGCAGCCGTAGCGGCGCCGCGCTCTATCAGTACACGCTGACCAGCGTCAATCAGGCTGAGCTCTACGACAACGTCCAGCGCCTGATCGACAAGGTGAAGCAGGCGCCGGGCTTCACCGACGTGACGAGCGACCTCACCCTCGGTGCCCGCCAGCTCACGCTGACGGTCGACCGCGACGCGCTCGCCCGCTTCGGCCTCGCCATGGACACCGTGCGCTCCACCCTCTACTCGGCATTCGGCACGCGCAAGATCGCCACCGTCTACACCCCGTCCAACGACTATGCGGTCATCCTGGAGGCCGACAAGGCGCAGACGCTCGACCCCGGCGTGCTCTCGAAGGTGTATGTGCGCGCCGGCAACGGCCAGCACGTGCGCCTCGACACGGTCGCCAGCGTGGCGCTGGGGCCGGGACCCGTCTCCGTGGCGCGCCAGAGCCAGCTGCCGGCCGTCACCATCACCTTCAACCTGGCGCCGGGCTACACGCTGGGCGAGGCGGTCACGGCCATGCGCGCGCTCGAGCGCGAGGTGAAGATGCCGGCCTCCATCACCGGCCAGTTCGCGGGTACCGCCCAGGCCTTCGAGAGCTCGTTCCGCGACCAGCCGCTGCTGATCGCGGCCGCCATTCTGACCATCTACATCGTGCTCGGCATCCTCTACGAGAGCTTCATTCACCCGATCACCATCCTGTCGGGGCTGCCCTCGGCCAGCCTCGGGGCGCTGCTGACCCTCTACTTCTTCAACGTCGAGCTCACGATC